>JAPOOT010000291.1 GCA_026713285.1 Gemmatimonadota bacterium
GCGCCTCGCGCCTCCGCTGGCCCGCGTACCTCGGTCCGCGAAACGCACCTGAAAGGAGATCCCAATGACCGCACCTGAGAACGCACCGGAAGCCACCCCCCAGCGCTACGGCATGGTCCTGAAGATCAGGCCGGAGAAGATCGAGGAATACAAGGCATACCACGCCGAGGTCTGGCCCGGCGTGGCGAAGATGATCACTGAATGCAACATCACCAATTACTCCATCTACCTGAAGGACGACTACCTCTTCTCCTATTTCGAATACGTGGGGGACGACTTCGAGGCCGACATGAAAAAAATGGCCGATGATTCCGTGACCCAGGAGTGGTGGGAAGTGATGATGCCGATGCAGGACCCGCTGCCGACCCGGCAGGAAGGCGAATGGTGGGCGAATATGGAGGAAGTCTTTCACCAGGACTGAGTACGAACACTTCCCGGACGGACTTTCATATGTTCGTTCGTCTTCGACCGTTGCCAACGAACCGATTGTCGATTATGTTTTCGGGTACTACCCTTCCGGTATTGTTCGAGTACCACTCGTCCGGCATAGTTCGAGTACCACTCGTCCGGCATAGTTCGAGTACCACTCGTCCGGCATTGTGCGAGTATTCCCAGTCCGGCATTGTGCGAGTACTTCGTTTCAGGAATTAAATGACCGCACGAATGATAAGATTAAAGAAGAAATCTAAGAAGATAACTCAGGCGAACATAGGAGAATACAGGAGCACGCCATGGCCCTGACCCAAGCGCAACTGGAGGAGTTCCACGACCGCGGCCTTGTGGTCGTGGAGGACGTGCTGACTGACGCCGATCTCGATCCCGTGATCGACGCGATGACGGAGTTCGTCGACCGGCAGGCACGGAAACTGCAGGCCGAGGGCACGATCGCCGACCTGCTTGAAGACGAACCCTTCCTCACGCGCTACGCCCGGCTGTTCGCCCAGAGCACGGAGATCGGCCGCGGGATGGATATCTACGATCTGCGGGCGAAGGCCGTCTTCGATTTCCTGCGGAACGACAACCTGCTCGACGCCGTGGAATCCCTGGTGGGATCCGAAATCACCTGCTCGCCGATTCAGCACCTGCGGGCCAAGCCGCCGTCCCGCCTGGACGCCAGCCCGTCCTACAACGTGCCCTGGCACCAGGATTCCGGGGTGAGCTGGGCGGAGTCCGACAAGACCCTGGCGCTGACCTGCTGGCTGCCCCTCGTGGACGCCACGGTGGAGCGGGGCTGCCTGGAGGTGATCCCGGACGTGATTAAGGTCGGCCATCTCGACCACGTGTCGGACGCCGGAACGCGTATAAAACCGGACCTCATGCCCGAGACCGAAGCGGAACCGGCCGAAGTGCGCAAGGGCGGGGTCGTATTCCTGAGCCAGTATACCCCTCACCGGTCCACGCCCAACCTGACGCAGTGGGACGTGCGCTGGAGCCTTGACCTGCGGTACGTGGCCTACGGTGAGCCCACCGGACGCCCCTTCTTCCCCGATTTCTGCGTGCGAAGCCGTGCTCATCCGGAACGGGTCCTGACCGATCACCAGGCCTGGGCCGACAGCTGGATCGCGGCCCTGGAGGTACAAAGACGCAATCCCAAGCAGGCTCATCGCGTCGCACAGGAGCCCTGAGGACGCATTAGCCCTGTGGATGCAGAAGCTCTGAGGACACAGAAGCCCTGAGGACACCGGATCCAGGAGGCACATCATGCTTTGAGGCCGGCCATCAGGCGCCAGGTTCGGCGCCTTACTCGGCAGTCTGATCATACCCGGCCTGGGACAGTTGTACCAGGGCCGCAGGCCGGCCGCGGTCATACACTTCATCCTCGCGGTCGTGATCTGGCTGATCGGCTACGGCTGGATCGTCCATCTATATTCCGCGGTCGACGCGGCATTCCAGGCGCCGCGCGGCGAAAGATGCAATACGTAAACCCCACAGCCCTGGTTGTGGTAAACGCATCGGCGCCCGCCGGCACCGGTACGCGTATTCGAACCATAAACCAGACAATCCACATTCAACAGGAAGAGGTCATGCATGAGCTTCGGTAACGGGGCCTACAAGTACGAGGTGCAGGAAAACTGGTGGAAGCTTCCCGAAGGGTGGTCCTTCGGATGGATAACCGGAGTCGCCTGCGATTCAAAAGACCAGGTGTACGTCTATTCCCGAAGCGAGCATCCCCTGGTGGTCTTCGACCGCGACGGAACGTTTGTCAAGACCATCGGCGACGGCATTCTTAAAGACGCGCACGGTATATACATCGACGGCGAGGACAACATTTTCCTGGTCGACTGGCTGGACCACTGCGTCCGCAAGTTCGACGCGGACGGTAACCAGGTACTGGTGATTGGCACGCCGGGCGTTCCAAGCGCCAGTGATGGTGATCCCTTCCGCAAGCCTACAGAAGCGGTCGTCGCGCCGAACGGGGATATCTACGTGTCCGACGGGTACGACAACGCCCGGGTACACCGGTACGACGCCGAAGGGAACCACATCCACTCCTGGGGCAGCTGGGGTGACGGCCCCTCACAGTTCGCGCTGAGCCACTGCGTCCGTATCGACCGGCATGACCGGCTGTGGGTGTGCGACCGTGAAAACCAGCGCATCCAGCTATTCGACCTGGAAGGCGAGTTTATCGAGGAGCGACACGTTCCTGGCAAACCCGACACCGTCCACTTCGATCCGGTGGAAGATATTGCGTACGTGGCCGAGCTGGAGCAACAGGTGGGTATCTACACCCTGGACGGCGACCTGGTCAGCAGCTGGGGTGGCGGTAAGCGCAGCGAGAAGCCCGGGGAATTCGCCGGCTGTCCCCACGGCATCTGGATGGACTCCCACGGAGACCTCTATGTCGGAGAGGTCCAGGCCGACGCGCGGTTGCAGAAGTTCGTGAGAACGCGCGGATAGACCGTACTTTCTCCTTGATTAAATCCCGGACAAACTCAACATAATAGCTACCTAATTTCGTTGTCCGATTCGCCGGTTCTTTCGAACCACGAAGTTGAACCCCATGCGCATCATCGACCCCCACACCCACGTCTGGATCAACGACCCCGCCTTTCCCTGGCCGGTCGAAAGCGCAGGCCAGGTCCCCGGGGACCGGACGGCGGAGATGCTCCTTGACCTGATGGACCGTCACGGCGTAGAGAAGACGGTCCTGGTTCAGTATATCGGATTCCGATGGGACAACTCGTACGTGTCCCACGTTCTGCGCAAGTACCCCGACAAATTCGCTGGGGTCTGCCGCGTCAATCCCGAAGATCCGGTCGCGCCGGACCACCTGAGCCACTGGGTGGAAGAACACGGATTCCAGGGGGTGCGGCTCAGCCCCTCCGCGGGACCGGAAGGAGACTGGTTCACAGGTCCGCTCATGCCGCCGATCTTCCGGCGCGCCGAGGAGCTCCGGGTCCCCCTGCTCATGCTCACGCGTCCCGGACGTCTTCCGGACCTGGCCCGGCTTTTGGACCGTTTTCCGGATCTCGACGTGGTCGTGGACCACATGGCCGACGCGCGCCCCGACCGTCCGGAGGAGATCCGGGCCGTCCTCGACCTGGCGCGGTACCCTAACGTCTACGTGAAGATCAGCCATACGTGGTCAATTTCGAGTCAGGGCTATCCCTGGACGGACACCCATGACATGGTCGAGGCGGTTTACCAGGCCTTCGGCGGCGGCCGCATCATGTGGGGTACCGACTGGCCGGTCTGCCTCTCGAAAGCCGAATACGGCCAGACCCTTTCCGTCGTCCGCGACGAGATGCGGTTCATTGCACCTGAAGATATGGCCCGCGTGCTGGGTGGCACGGCCCTGGGGCTGTGGACCTTCGAAGATCGGAAGGCTTGAAGTGATCAATCGGCCAGGGGCACGATTCCAGGACACGCTGCCGGGCCGCACGCGGAATGGTCGCCGCGGGCACCTTGATTACATTAGTCGGAAGAGTCGTGGCAGTTCTCGAATAAAAAAAGAAAAACCGCAGAATCCGCGGCATCGGTAGCATATGATGAACGCACGACAGCACGCTCAAAGGAGTACCCATGAACATCCTGATCACCGGCGCCGCTAGCCGGCTGGGACAGGCGGTGGCCGAGACCCTTCAAGGCCACTCGCTTCGCCTCATGGACGAGTCGCCGGTCGACCTGCCCGGGGAAGACGATACCGTCGACGCGCCTGCGGAAAGCGATACCGTCGAGGGCAGCCTGCTGGACCAGGACTTCGTCTGGCGGGCGGTCCGCGGCATGGACGCCGTCATCCACACGGGCGAGCCTCCTCAGGACCTTCCCGAGTCCGACGTGGAGCGCGAGAAGCGCCTCCTGGAACTGGCTACGAGGGGCACACACCAGCTCTTCAAGGCCGCCGTGGAGGCCGGTGTCAAGCGCTTCGTCTACGGTGGGACCCTAGACCTCTTCCGGCCCTATCCCGACGACGTGTACATCAGCGAGCTCTGGAAGCCGCTGCCCGAACCCGACATGCCCGCGATGTCCCGCTACCTGGGCGAGCACACCGCCCGGGAGTTCGCCCGGGACTACATGGTGACGGTCACGGGGTTGCGTCTGGGGACGCTGGTCTGCGAGGCGGAAGTCGCCGGCCAGGCGCCCGACCTGCTGTGGCTGGACTACCGCGACGCCGCCCAGGCCTTCAAACTGGCCCTGGAGCGCGACGCCTCGGACCAGGTATGGTGGACGAGCCGTTACGCCATGTACCACGTCTGCGCCGACACGGAGAATCCGAAATACCTCATCAACCAGGCCCGCAACCTCGGTTACGCGCCGGTTCACAATTTCGCCGCGAACTGGCAGGATTGAGGCGCGGCAACGGAAACGAAATCCCGGAGCGGCCAAGGCCAATAACTGCTGTTGAAACCGGTAGGTTTTAACAGTCCGCGCCAACCAGCCTTTGCAGCCAGCCGTTTTAACAGTCCGCGCCAACCTGGCGTTTCAACACACGTGAGGAGATGTAATTGAAAAAAGTCCTGCTGCTCGGCGCGTCCGGACTCATCGCGCCGCATATCATCCCCGCGCTGGAGAAGGATTACGACCTGAGGCTGGCCGACATCAAGGACCACCCGGACGGAAGGCCCGTGCGCACCGTGGACGTGCGCGACTACGGCCAGGTCCGCGAGGCCGTGGAGGGCATGGACGCGGTCATGAACTTCACGGTCCTGCGCCATGACGACACGCTCAGCTTCCAGGTCAATACCATCGGGGCGTGGAACGTCATGAAAGCGGTGGCCGCCGCCGGCATCAAGAAAGTGATCCATACCGGTCCGGCCCAGACGCTCCTGCTCTACGCCCACGACACGGACGTCCCGGTCGACGCGCCCGACGCGCCGTCCAGCGACTACTACTTCATCACCAAGCATCTTTCAAACGAGATCGTCCGGAGCTTCGCCCGGCGGCACCAGATACACACGGTCTGCTACCTGTTCCAGGGTCTGGCGCCCCGGCCGACTGAACCCGCCAGCAAAACGTCGACCCGGGACTTTCTGATCATCTATGACGACCTCGCCGTGGCCTGCCGCCAGGGACTCGAACTCCCTTCGGTGCCCGGCTTCTACCAGGCGTTCAACCTGCACAGCCATTACGGACCGGGGAAGTACAGCCTGGAAAAGGCAGAGCGCATCCTGGGATACGCGCCGCAGGAGGCCTGGTGGGATTGGCAGCGGCGGCCGACGGAAGATTGAGGATGGTGGGCCGGCAGCGGCGGCCGACGGAAGATTGAGGATGGTGGGCCGGCAGCGGAGACCGACGGAAGATTGAGGTTGGTGGACCTGGCAGCGGCGGCCAGTGGATCAAACGGATGCAGGATTCGGTTGTTTTAAGAAGCGTGGGGACGGGAACAGGGATTAAGGTGTTGACCAACGACGGGTTATTATGCAGTGTCTATTTCATCCAACGTTCGACACCGAACTCAGGCCTCTCAAGAACCAACCTGCCAGAACACCGACGATAGCAATGATTATCTTGAGTACATGATCCACTGTTCTCTCTCGACGGCGTACACCTTCTTCTAATCGTCCAATTGATCGACCTATTTCCAGGATGCCCGTATCAAAAGAAGAGCTATGTGACCGTTGTGCTAATTGTTCAAGTATTCCTCTGATATCCTGACTCACCCTACAGCTCCTGGAGAACGAATATAGGCTTGTTCACAAATCTGTTCGGGAGAGTCCAGAACGATGAAGTAGACCTGTTCGTGAAGCCCTTTACCTGTCGTTTTCCTGACCTGTTGCTCAGCTTCTTTGAATATACGTTTGACATCAATTTGTATCGGCTCCAAGTTGGGCAAATACACGACAATAGCCGGATACTCATTTCCATCTCGGAATAAGGTCTTGACCTTGTACTCATATCCTTGTGAGGTCTCTGTTAGTTGTGTCATATCAACCTCTCACCGATCTTCGATACGTGTTTTAAAACTTCCCGGTCGCGTTCCCAAATAGTCGAGATAAACCGGAAAATCTCGGACCGTTTTGTAAGATATTATAATATACAAGACAAATGAAATCGTTTGCAAAGGGTTAATCAACATTTGTCAGGTTCATTCAAGTACAATCAAGCCATTCAAGGAGAATCGTTAAATGCCCAGTACCGCCCGTACCGTACGCGTATTTGTCGGCACCTACACCCAGACCACCAGCAAGGGTATCTACGTATATGACGTCGACACCGCCACCGGCGTCATGGAATACGTCAGCCACGTGGGCGGCATCACGAACCCGTCCTTCCTGGTCCTGACGCCCGACGCCCGCTTCCTCTACGCCGTCGGCGAGACGGGCGATCCACACGGCGGCGTCTTCGCCTACGCCGTGGACGCGTCGGGTACGCTGACGCCCCTGAACAGCCAGTCGTCCGGGGGATCCGGCCCCTGTTCCATCGACGTTCACCGCAGCGGGAAGGCCGTGCTCGTGGCCAACTACGGCGGCGGGTCCGTGTCCTCCTTTCCCGTGAACGACGACGGCTCCCTCGGCGAGGCGGCATCGGTGATACAGCACACCGGCTCGAGCGTCGACCAGAGCCGCCAGAAGGAACCCCACGCCCACATGATCCGCCACGACCTGGATTACAACTTCGTGTTCTCGCCGGACCTGGGCACCGACAGGGTGGTGATCTACGCCCTCGATCCGGACACGGCCGTGCTGACCCCCCACGGCGAGGCTTCCGTACCGCCCGGATCCGGTCCCCGGCACATCGAGTTTCATCCCAATCGCAGGTTCGCGTACGTGATCAACGAGATGGGCAACACGATCACGGCCTTCGCCTACGACGGATCGGCCGGTACGCTCAACGCGTTGGAAACGGTGACGACGCTTCCCGAAGGCTACGACGAGGTCAGCCACACGGCGGACATCCATATCACCGACGACGGCCGGTACCTATACGGCTCCAACCGGGGTCACGACAGCCTCGCCATGTACGCCGTCGACGGCGATTCGGGCCGCCTGACGCCCCTCGGCATCGTGCCCACGGGCGGCGAAAACCCGCGGAACTTCGGGATCGATCCGACCAACAGCTTCGTACTCGTCGGTAACCAGAGCTCGGATACGGTCACCTACCACCGTCTCGACCCGGACACGGGTCTTCTCCATCTATCGGGCATCGTGGCCGAAATCCCCATGGCGGTGTGCCTGAAGATGATCGTGGCGGACTGAACCCGGCCGATGTGCGCGCAACGTCGAAAACCCGAGCCCGGCAATCCGGACGGCAACAACGGAAACCAACCGGGAAGCTCCGACACTCCGTCTCCAGATCTGGTTACATCGGATCTCGCGGACGGTGCGCCGGACGCCGCCCGACAGGACCCCGCCCGGCAAAGCTCCGCCCACCCGGACCCCGCCCGCCCGGACCCCGCCCGGCAAAGCTCCACCCAGCCGGACGCCTCCTACTCGGACGCCGCCCGGCAGGACCGGGCATGGCGGGAGTTTGTCGACCGGTCGCGGCGCGAATCCATGCCCTTCGAGGCCCACCTGGCGGCTTTCAGATGCATATTCGAGAGGCGCCGGCCGGAGGACGGACCGCCCGTGGTCTGGTCGCCCGATGAAGCGGTACGCCGCCGGTCCAATCTCCAGGCGAGCATGGCAGCCGTGGGCATCGAGGATTATGACGATTTCCATGCCTGGTCCGTCCGCGACCGCACCGCCTTCTGGACCCACACCCTTGAGCGGCTCGGGATCGTATTCACGAAACCGCCGGACGCCATCCTGGACGCGGGCGGAGGCGTCCGGGACCCCCGGTGGCTGCCGGGCGCGGAACTCAACATCGTCGACAGCTGTTTCACCGCGGATCCCGCCCGGCCCTCGGTCGTCACGCCCGGCCCGGACGGCCTATCGCTCGCCACGACGTCCTACGGCGAACTGGAAGGTCTCGTCAACCGCATCGCCAACGGCCTGCGCGAACGGAACCTGGCGCCCGGTCAGGCCATTGCGCTCTACATGCCGCTGAATCTGGAATGCGTGATCGCCTACCTGGCCATCATACGCGCGGGTTCGCAGGTCGTCTCCATCGCGGACAGCTTCCCGGCATCGGAGATCCGGCGCCGCATGGCCATCGCCGGCGCGAGTTGCGCGGTTACCATGGACCGGTACGTCCGCTCGGGCAAGACCATACCGCTCTACGACACGGTTGCCGAAGCGGGCGCGTCCACGATCATCGTCGTGCCGTCCGGCGGCACCACACCAGTGGACGATGTCCTGTCTCCGGGTTGCGCCGCGAAATCGGGCGCCGTGCCGCCACCGGGCAGCGCCAAACCAGTGGACGATGTGCCGCCACCGGGCGCTGACGCTTCCGCGGCCACATCAGATACGTCCCGGCACCACCACGCCGACGCTTCCGCGGCCTCATCGAACGCGCCCCGAATCCGTCCGGGCGACATCGCCTGGCCCGATCTCCTCTCCTCCGATGAAACCTTCGAATCCGCGGCCGGCGACCCCTATCGCACGACCAATATCCTGTTCTCCTCGGGAACCACCGGCGAGCCGAAGGCCATACCGTGGAACCACCTGACCCCCATCAAGAGCGCCATGGACGGATACTACCACCAGGACGTCCACGGGGACGACGTCACGACCTGGCCGACCAACATCGGCTGGATGATGGGGCCGTGGCTCATCTACGCCACCCTGATCAACGGCGCGTGCATGGCCCTGTATCCGGGCGCGGCAAGTACCGCCGAATACCTCCGGTTCATCCGGCGCGCCGGGGTTACCATGCAGGGCGTCATTCCCTCCCTGGTGCGGACCTGGCGGCGCGACGGCACGGCCGAAGGTGTCGACTGGTCGTCCATCCGCGTATTCAGTTCAACGGGTGAGCCCGCCAACCGATCCGACTACCTGTGGCTCATGAGCCGGGTCGGTTACCGCGCGCCCGTGATCGAATACCTCGGCGGCACCGAGATCGGGGGCGGCCACCTGGCCTGCACGGTTTTGCAGCCCTGCTCGCCCGCGGTATTCACCACGGCGAACCTGGGCGTGGATATCGTTATCCTGAACGAAACCGGTGCGGAGGTCGGAGAAGACGGCACGGGCGAACTCTTCCTCGTGCCCCCTGCCCTGGGCATGTCGCAGCGGCTGCTCAACGGAGACCACGACGCAGTCTATTACGAAGGCTGTCCGACCGGACCGCGGGATGAGGTTCTGCGCAGGCACGGGGACCATACCCAGCGGCTTCACCAGGGTCGTTACCGGGCCCAGGGAAGGGCCGACGACGGAATGAACCTGGGCGGCATCAAGGTCAGTCCCCTGGAACTGGAACGGATATTCGACGGACATCCCGCGGTCTACGAGAGTGCGGCCGTTGCGGTGCAGCCCGAGGGGGAAGGAGTCGAAAGGCTGGTCGTCTACATCGTTCCCGGGGGCGGAGGCGGCGCTGCCGGTCCTCACGATGCCGGCCGGACCGGTCCACAGGCGTCCGTCCGCACACATGCATCCCAGTCCGTCTATACCGGCTCACCCTCCGGTCTCGACCCCGATTCCCTTAAATTGGAACTCCAGTCCATGGTATCCTCCGGGCTGAATCCACTTTTCAAAATCTACCGGGCAATCATCGTGGACGAACTGCCCCATACCGCTTCCGGCAAGCTGGTCCGACGTATGCTGAGAGACAGGATGAAGCGTGACAGTTAAACCTTTTAAACATCGACGGTTAAAATAGCGAGAACCCTGTCGACCTTCGTATCCAGTGCATCTAATCTCGTTTCCATTTCGGTCTTCAGTTTAGCCGTATCCTTCATAAGATGGCCGACATTAACGGAAAGCGTTGCAATTCCCGATTCTATTACTTCATACTTATTCTCGAGATCATCGACTCGTTCGTTCAACGTTTTCATGCCAACTACTCCGAGGTTATCCATCTTTCAAATACACTTAGTACATTTTAAGAAGCTACTCCCGTCCTTGCGTCAATGTCCTGACCTCCCTCTCCACGCGTCCGAGCCTTTTGTCCATTGCGTGTATTTCCGCCCGGATGGCTGCATGCTCTTCCCGCGTCGCGGCATGTTCCTCGCGCATCTCTTCTCTGATCGCCGCATGCTCTTCGTGCACCGCAATCCCGTACGCTGCATCCCATGTGACCTATCTGTTAATGGTAATAGTCTGCATCCAAATTGAATTCTCGAACTTTTTTTAACATAATTCGATTTTTAGCACCAATTCTTCA
>JAPOOT010000281.1 GCA_026713285.1 Gemmatimonadota bacterium
ACCGTGATATCCAATTTCCCTTCGATTCGGGAAAGGCGGGTGTTCATCTCAAACGTTCTTTCGTCGATTACCTGTAATCGGTTGTCAATACTGTCAAAACGTTGGTTTATGGCGTTGTTCCCACAAGTGGCAAAAACACCAATGGCCACAATGATTACGGCAGGTTTTGCCCATTCTTTAAACCATTCCACTGAACCGTTCCCCTTACATGTTCTTTAACGGGAAAGACCGGTCCCTTACCGGTATCTGATTGCATAATACGCTGAATGTTGGCAATTTGTCAACACTTTGTAGCACACGTTTTCAACTCGTACAGGCGGATCGCATGTAATCTGTACCTTCTTTGTTAGAGGACTGTGGTCGGAACCCCAATATTACTCGTTGATTTCCAAACTCCAAGAGGGTTTGTAATCCTTCGTAACTGTCGTATAATTCCCAACGCGGACAAGGGCGTGGGAGATCAAACCATGACTGACGAAACGGACTGGAACGAGACTTTGGTAGACAAAAAGGTCACTTATCACATTGAAGTCAACGGACGGCTCTTTGTCATTGAGAACGTCCCGGCGCGTGTCAACGTCGAGACCGGGGAGTACCACTTTTCACCGGATACCGTTGAGCGTTTGCAGAAGATCGTGCGCGAACGACGCAGCCCCGTACGGACAATCCGGGTACCAGTCTATGAGTTCGCCTGATCCGACCCCAGTAAGACCGACGACCTTATGAACGTGCAAAGCCTGTAGAGGGAAGAGACAACGTGTGTGAGAATGAGACGACAGGGCCGTTACACTATCGCAGCGGGAGTACCCGACAAGTCCTGCGGGGCGCCGCGCTGAACCGGTTCCTGCTCAGCAAGCATGGCCGCAACTGGGACTACGCACCGATCCCGGGCGTCGGGCTGGGGGATCTGGACGGGAGAACGCTGGCCGAATTCCGTCGGCGCGGCATTGCCAGCGGACGGCTACCGTCTGACGCGCTGAACGAGTCCGATGGAGACCTGATCGAGATGCTGCGTCTGCGCGAGGGTGAATACCTGCGGCGCGCGGCGGTCCTGCTGTTTCATCCCGATCCGGTGCGCTTCTTCGCCGGTGCGTTCGTGAAGATCGGTTACTTCAGGACGGAGACCGATCTCGCGTACCAGGACGTTATCGAAGGCAACCTGTTCGCCCAGGTGGACCGCACCGTGGACCTGCTTCGCACGAAGTACTCGAAAGCCGAAATCTCCTACGAGGGCATCTACCGGCGAGAAACTCCGCCCGCTCCCGGCGAGGCGCTGCGCGAAGCCGTGCTGAACGCGGTCGCGCACCGGGATTACAGTAGCCCGGCGCCGATTCAGATCCGGGTGTACGATGACCGTATTGCAATATGGAATCCCGGGACGCTTCCTCCCGAATGGACGCTCGACAAGCTCGTGGGAACGCACGCTTCGGCGCCGCACAACCCGGGGATAGCCAATGCGTTCTTTCGCGCCGGCATGGTCGAGGCGTGGGGGCGCGGTATCGGCGACATCGTAAGAGTCTGCCGGGCGGCGGGAACAGCCGAGCCGCGATGGGAGGTGGGCGGCTTGCGGCTGGAGTTCATGTTTACCGGAACCGGCGCTGGTCCCAGGTCGAGCAACGCGGTCCATGAGACCGCCCGGGGACGCCACGGCACCTGCCGGAAAACTGACAATCCCGCCCATGAGACAGCTCGTGGCGAACGTAGACGGCCAGAGTCGCAGCCAGAGTCACAGCCAGAGTCGCTGGCCGTAAGAGTAATCCGGCAACTGGCGGATGGACCCATGTCGAAGGCCGACCGTTTAGAACCCACCTCGACTCCCTGATTCAGGCAGTTGCACCAGGCTCTGATGATTGACAGGTCGGGAGCTTTTGGTGTGTTGACACACAGGTGAAATGGTAGGTAAGGTCACGCCGTGTCGTGCTCGTAGCGCTGCACGTTAATCTCACCTGCGCGTGCGCGCATCCTGGCGGCGTCGTACCACGCCTGCATCCTCAACAGCATGTCCATGTTCACGTCGAAGGCCTTCTCAATTCGAAGGGCCATCTCTGCCGATAGTGCCGCGTTGCTATTCAGCAGTGCGGAAAGCGTCGCTCTTCGAACGCCGAGAATCTCGGCAGCCTTCGTGACACTGAGGTCCAATCTCTCGATG
The DNA here is from genome assembly GCA_026713285.1 of Gemmatimonadota bacterium. Lineage (GTDB taxonomy): Bacteria > JAAXHH01 > JAAXHH01 > JAAXHH01 > JAAXHH01 > JAAXHH01. The sequence continues at coordinate 2,150 of JAPOOT010000281.1, forward strand.
ATTTCCGAGCGAATGAAGTTTCCCGGATGGGAGGGAATCATGTTGACCGTAATTCCGGTGGCAGCCATCAGTGGTGGTCCTCCAGCAACCGGCGCAGGCCCCGGTGAAGTATCGAACGAATTACCATGACTTAGTGTACGGTAATACCGTTCACTGCGCAAGCCCTTTAAAGAACGCCGAATAGTACTTGAGCGTCCTGTCTGGCTGTCGTTGCGAGATTTTCCCGGGAT
>JAPOOT010000245.1 GCA_026713285.1 Gemmatimonadota bacterium
AATTCGAACGCAAGGCCCACTGGGACATCGGGGAAGCGCTCGACATCATCGACTTTCAAAGGGCGGGCAAGATATCGGGCAGTCACTTCGTCCTCTTCAAGGGTGAGGGCGCCCGGCTGCAGCGGGCGTTGATCCAGTTCATGCTCGACCTCCACATCCGGAAGCACGGGTATACGGAAATCATACCGCCCTACATCGTAAACCGCCAGAGCATGTTCGGCACAGGCCAGTTGCCGAAGATGGAAGAGGACATGTACCGCACCGACATGGACGACCTGTTCCTCATCCCCACGGCGGAGGTGCCGGTTACCAACATGCACCGCGACGAAATCCTCCCGGAGGACGACCTGCCGATCCGCTACACGGCCTACAGCCCCTGTTTTCGCCGCGAAGCCGGATCCTACGGGCGGGAGACCCGGGGGCTGATCCGGGTGCACCAGTTCGACAAGGTGGAGATGGTCAAGTTCGTACGGCCCGAGTCCTCCTACGATGAACTGGAAACGCTGGTCAACGACGCGGAAGCAGTGCTGCAATTGCTGAACATCCCCTACCGCGTGGTGGCGCTGTGCACGGGAGAACTGAGTTTCGCGGCGGCCAAGTGCTACGACCTGGAAGCCTGGGCGCCCGGCGTGAACCGGTGGCTGGAGGTCTCCTCCTGCAGCAACTTCGAGGATTTCCAGGCGCGGAGAAGCGGGATCCGGTACCGGGACAGGGCCGGCAAGAGCCGGTTCGTACATACCCTGAACGGATCGGGCATGGGCATGGCGCGGACCCTGATCGCGGTGATCGAGCATTATCAGACCGCGCGGGGAAGCATCCGTATTCCGGAGGTACTGGTTCCCTACATGGGCGGATTGAAGGAAATCGGGTGAGCGATCCTATTCATTCGGACACGCCGGTCCGTCGGGAACAGCGCAGTTTCAGGTCGGACGGTCCGGGACAGACTGCGCGGATCGGAGGGCGCCTGGCCACTTGGCTGGAGCCGGGGGACACGGTGCGGGTATCCGGCGATCTCGGCGCGGGGAAGACCTGTTTCATACAGGGGATCTGCGCGGGGCTCGGCATCGTCGAACCGGTAACGAGTCCCACCTTCACCCTCGTGAACGAATACGACGGGCGGGTTCCGGTGGCCCATTTCGACCTTTACCGCCTGGACAACCCGGATTCGGTACTGGATCTCGGTTTCGACGAGTACGTGGACAACCGCGTCTGCCTCGTTGAATGGGGAGACAAATTCCCGGAGATCATGCCCACCAGCGCGATCACGGTCCATATCGAAATCGGAGAAGGCACGGAGAGAATGCTGGAGATCACAGGCGCCGGGAACCTGGTTTCCGATCTGGAAGTTGCGGTTTCCTGAGCGCGGCGGTACCCGGGAAGAGACCTTCGAGGGCCGGACGGCTAGACCGGCTTGATGGCGGGCTGTGCGACGGACGGCAAGACTGGCAGGGGCGAACGGTTAGACCGGCTTAATGGCCGGCTGCGCGACGGACGGACTGGGGATCAGCCCGGGCACGGGGGATTCCACGACCTGGATGCCCATGGTCCGTTTCAGAACTTCGTCCATGGTCGATACGGGACAGATTTCGATCTCGCCCTTCACCTCCGGCGGGACATCCACCAGGTCCTTCCGGTTTCGGAGCGGTATCAACACTTCCCTGATCCCGGCCCGGAGCGCGGCGATCAGCTTCTCGTTCAGGCCGCCGATGGGCAACACGTTGCCCCGTAGCGTGACCTCGCCCGTCATGGCAATATCGCAACGAACCGGCATGCCGGTCAGCGCCGAGCAGAGCGCCGTCGCGATGGTGATCCCGGCGGACGGACCGTCCTTCGGGATCGCGCCTTCGGGCATGTGCACGTGGATCTCGACATTCTTGTAGAAGTCCGGCTCGAGTCCCAGCGACGCGGCCCTGGACCGGGCATAGGTAAGCGCCGCGTGGGCCGATTCCCGCATCACTTCCCCCAGTTGGCCGGTCAGCGTCAACCGTCCCGAACCGCGGCGGTTCAGGACACTGACCTCGATGGAGAGAATGTCCCCGCCCGACTGCGTCCACGCAAGCCCGGTGGCAAGGCCTACCGAATCCTGTTTCATGACTTCGGAGTCCAGGTAGCGCGGAACGCCGAGGTGGTTTGAAAGCTGTTTGCGCGTAACCTGCATTCGTTTCCTTGCACTGCCTTCCACCACCTTGCGGGCCAGCTTGCGGCAGATCGCGGCGATGTGCCGTTCCAGTCCCCGGACGCCGGCTTCGCGGGTATATTCCCGGATGATGCCCTGCAGGGCGTCCTTCCTGAACGTGACGCGTTCTTTTTTCAGTCCGTGGGCTTCGATCTGTTTCGGCACCAGGAATCCCTGCGCGATGGCCAGTTTCTGGGTTTCGAGATAACCGGGCAGCTCGAGGATCTCCATGCGGTCGTTCAGCGCGGGGGGGATGGTGTCCGTCGTATTGGCCGTCGTCAGAAACAGCACGCGGGACAGATCGTAATCCACCTCGAGGTAGTGGTCGTTGAAGGCGTTGTTCTGTTCAGGATCCAGCACTTCCAGCAGGGCCGACGCGGGGTCGCCGCGCACGTCCCGCCCCAGCTTGTCCACCTCGTCGAGCAGGATCACCGGATTGACGGTCCCTGCGCGGCGCATCGCCTGGATGATCCGTCCAGGCATGGAACCGATATAGGTCCGGCGATGGCCCCTTATCTCAGCCTCGTCGTGCACGCCGCCGAGGGACATGCGGACGAATTTCCGGCCCATGGCGCGCGCAATCGAACGGCCGAGGGACGTCTTGCCCACGCCCGGGGGACCGACCAGGCACAGGATCGGGCCCTTCAGGTGCCGTGTCAGCTGGATGACCGACAAGTACTCGAGGATATGTTCCTTCGGTTTCTCCAGCCCGTAGTGATCGGCGTCGAGCACGGACTCCACACGGCCGATATCCCGGCGGTCCCGCGTACGTTTTCTCCACGGCACTTCGACGAGCCATTCGAGGTAGTTGCGGATCACCGTCGCTTCGGGGGAGGTCGGATGCATCTGCTGGAGTTTTTCCAGTTCAGTCATGGCCTTTTCGTGGGCTTCTTTGGGCATCTTCGCATCCGCTACCTGCTGCGCCAGCCCGCCCAGGTTTTCCGGCAACTCCTCCAGTTCACCCAGTTCCTGCTTGATCACACGCATCTGTTCCTGGAGGAAGAACTCCCGCTGAGACTTGGTGATTCGGTCCCGGACCTCGCCGTCGAGTTGGTTCTTGATCTCCAGGATCTCCAGTTCCGTCGCCAGGATGGTCGCCAGCTCGTCGAGCTGCTCGATAATCGACGGCGCCTCGATGAGCCGCTGCTTCACCTGGGGGCTTTGCTGGATGAAGGCCGACATGGTGTCCGCCAGGCGCTGGGCGTCGTCCATGTTCTGAAGTGACAGCAGGATCTCGTCGGGCGCTTGCTGGTTCAGCTTGATGTACTCCGAGAACTGGTCCACGACCGTCCGCAATCTCGCCTGCACCTCGGCCTGGTTGTCGTCGGTTTCCTCGACCAGCGCGATTTTCACTCGCATGTAGGGATCCGAAGACAGAAACCGGACGACCTTTGCGCGGACGATCCCCTCGACGAGAACCCGGATCAGGTTGTTCGGCAGTTTCACCACCTGCAGGATTCGGGCCACGATCCCCGTTCGATGCACATCGCCCTTTTCGGGGGTTTCGATGTCGGGATTGCGCTGGGCGGTCAGGAAGAGCAGCCGGTCGTTGTTGACGCCGTGCTCAAGGGCCTTGATGGAAGCGTCCCGCGCGATGATGAGGGGGTATTCCATGTACGGAAAAACGACCACCTCGCGGAGGGGAATGAGCGGCAGCTTGTCGTCGAATGTAATGGGATCGTTGCGCTTCAGGGTAATCATGGGAGACATTTTCGCCGCCGGTTCGTGTGGAAGGTCCGCGGGGTAGGGGTCAGGTCAAAGTCAGATCAGGTCAGGCGCTTTGCTTGCTTTCTTTGTCCTGTACGTAGACGGGGGGAGATTTTTCCGTGACGGTTTCTTCGGTGATGACCACTTCCCTCAGGTCTTCCTGCGTCGGTGCGTTGAACATCACGTCGAGCATCACATCCTCGAGGATGGACCGCAGCGACCGCGCGCCGGTCTTCTTGTCCATCGCCTCGTTTACCACCGCCTTGAGCGACCCGTCCGTGAAGGTCAGCTTGACGTTTTCCATTTCCAGCAGGCGCTGGTACTGCTTTACGAGGGCGTTCTTCGGCTTGAGCAGGATTTCCATCAGCGCTTCGGCGTCCAGTTCGCCCAGCGTGGCGATCACGGGCAGCCGGCCGATGATCTCGGGGATGAGTCCGTATTGCAGCAGGTCGTCCGGTTCGACCCGGGCGAGGAGTTCGCCCGTGTTGCGTCCCGCGGGATTTCTCGACACGCCGCCGAATCCGATGGTGCCTTCCGCGGTCCGCCGCTCGATGATCTGGTCGAGATCGTCGAAGGCGCCGCCGCAGATGAAGAGGATGTTCCGCGTGTTGATCTGGACGAAGTTCTGTTCCGGGTGCTTCCGGCCGCCCTTCGGGGGTACGTTGGCGATGGTGCCCTCCAGCATTTTGAGCAGGGACTGCTGCACGCCTTCTCCCGACACGTCGCGGGTGATGGAGGGATTGGCCGACTTGCGCGCGACCTTGTCGACCTCGTCGATATAGACGATGCCGCTTTCTGCTTTCGGCACGTCGTAGTCCGCGGCCTGGAGCAGCCGGACCAGCACGCTCTCCACGTCTTCGCCCACGTAACCGGCTTCCGTGAGCACCGTAGCGTCCGCGATGCAGAAAGGCACGTGGAGCATCTTCGCCAGCGTCTGGGCAAGTAGCGTCTTCCCGGTACCCGTGGGACCGACCAGCAGGATGTTGCTCTTCTCGAGCTCCACGTCGTCCTGGGAGGCGCTGTGCTGAATGCGCTTGTAGTGGTTGTATACGGCCACGGAAAGCACCTTCTTGGCCTGCTCCTGGCCGATGACGTATTCGTCCAGCGCTTCGTTGATTTCCGTGGGCAGCGGGAGATCCTCGACGGTCGACAGGGTGCTGCGGCTCATTTCCTCGGCCAGGATCCCGTTGCACATCAGGATGCACTCGTTGCAGATGTACACGTTCGGACCCGTGATGAGGCGTTCCACCTCGTCGGAGTTTCTGTTGCAGAAGGAGCAGCGGAGGTCCCGCGGCGTCGATCGCTTCTTCATGATCCCGTCCTAGGCGGTTTTGCCGTTCAACGATTCGGCGATGGCCTTTGAAGCGGCGGTCTCGACCACGTGGTCCACCAGTCCGTACTTCACGGCCTGTTCCGGCGACATCCAGAAGTCCCTGTCGGTATCCGATTCGATCTTGTCCACGGACTGTCCGGTGTGATGGGCCATGATCTCATTCATGGTCCGCTTCATGCGCAGCATTTCCTCGGCCTGGATCTCGATATCCTTCGCCGTTCCGGCCATGTGGGGGATGGAAGGCTGGTGGATCAGTATACGCGCATAGGGCAGGGCGTACCGTTTCCCGGCACCGCCCGCCGTGAGGAGAAAGGCGCCCATGCTGGCGGCCATGCCCAGGCAGTAAGTCTCCACGTCGGGCTGGATGAACTGCATGGTGTCGTAAATGGCCAGACCCGCTGTGATACTGCCACCGGGGCTGTTGATGTACAGCTTGATGTCCTTCTCGGCGTCTTCGTACTGCAGATAGAGTAACTGGGCGATCACCAGGTTCGCGATGGTGTCGTCGATCGGCGTACCGATAAAGACGATGCGGTTCTTCAGCAGCAGAGAGTAGATGTCGTAGGCCCGTTCCCCGCGGCCCGTCTGTTCGATCACCATCGGCACTAACATGAGACGCTCCTTCTACTCCGTTTGTATGTCGGCTTACTCCGCTTGTATGTCGGCGTGCCGCACGAGAAACTCAACGACCTTCTCCTCCCTGAGATCCGCTTCGATGCGTTCCAGCCTCCCGTTTTCACGGAAGAGTCTGCGAACCTGGTCGACAGAGGCCTGGCCCCGCGCCGCGACGGCCTCCAGCCGCTCATCCACTTCCTCCTGGTCCACCGCCAGCCCTTCCTGCTCGCCGATGGCGTCCAGGATGAGATGGCGCATGATCTGGTTGTTCGCCACGGGCCGGTACTGCTGACGAAGGGCGTTCTCGTCGACTTCGTCCTGATCCCGCGTGGTACGGCGCGCGTCCGCCACCACCTGGTCGAGATAGGCGGTCATCATGGATTCGGGCACCTCGAAATCGTGGGCCTCCACGATCTGCGTGACCAGGTCGTTGCGCAACTCCCGGTCCGGCTCCCGCTCGATTTCCTCCCTGATCGACTGTTTCAGGGCGTCCAGGCTCTCCATGCCGATGTCCACGGCGAAATCGTCGTCCGCGTCCGGCAATTGTCTTTCCATGACCGCACGGACACTCACGATAAAACAGGCTCCCCCGCCCGCCATGTTCTCGTCGGGGTAGTCGGACGGAAGCGTGGTCCGGACAGTACGGTCCTCGTCGGCCCTGACCCCGGCCAACCGGGTGTCGAAATCCTCTCCGAGGCGGCCGGACCCGATCTGGAAGAACTGGTTCTCCTCCTTGCGCCCGATGATCGGCACGCCGCTGTTGTCCGCATGCTGAATATCGGCCCGGATGAAGTGGTCCCGTTCCGCTGCGCCATCGACGTTCACCACGCTGGCGTATCGTTCCCGCAACCCCTCCAGCCGCTGATCTATATCCTCGTCGGTCACGTTCACGGTCCGCCGGTTCACCCGCAGGTCCTTGTATTGCTTCAATTCTATGGCGGGCTTGACTTCCACGCTGGCCCGGAGTTTGAGGTCCTGTCCTTCGTCGAATTCTATCTCTTCGATCACGGGCTGGCTAATGGGCTTGATATCGGCCATTTCGTGGGCGTCGTTCAGGTATTCCGGTATTTTCTTCTCGAGCACTTCCGCCCGGATTTCATTGCCGAGACGGGCCTTGAGCACGCTGAGCGGAACCTTGCCCCGGCGGAACCCGGGAAGGCGCACCTCTCTACTGTAACGCGCGTAGGCGGCGTTCAGTTCGGATTGAATCGCATCGGAGGGCACTTCGATCTCCAGGACGCGTTTCCAGGGTTTGGGTTCGGATACCGTGTAGTTCAAGCCATTTCCTCCGTGCGCCTCGCGCATGCAAGCCCGCCGGTTTTACCGCATCGGGCCGGGGATTCGCATCAACCCGAACGCCGTTCGACAAGCCGTGTCAATTAACTGTGGAGAGGGGTTTATGTCAACGGAAAAGCGCCGGGACTCCGGGGCCAAGCAACCAATATCCCGGACGTGATGCGAGAGGGGGGACTCGAACCCCCATGGGTTGCCCCACTGGATCCTAAATCCAGCGCGTATACCAGTTCCGCCACCCTCGCGCAGCCTGGGTGCATGTCGCCGGGGTGTTTGCCTGCCGATAACCGGCCTCCCTATTCCTCCGGGACGGCTCCGAGCAGATCCCGGTACCTTTCTTCGTCTGCCAGTATCTCCAGGGACGTATTGATCTGGGGGTCGTGTTTCGTGGCGAAGGCGTACCGTCCCGCCGTTCCCCAGAGCCTCGCGCTGATCTCGGTCCCGATCCGGGCCACGAGCAATTCCCTGTGCCGCTGGTATTCCTGCTCATGCTGCCGGATCAGCTTCCGCCTCAGGTCGGCGATCGATTCAAGCACCTCGGTGGAAGCCGTCCGGTCCTGGACGATTTCCTCCAGTTCATTCAGCGTCTGCTCCGCCACGGAGGTGTACTCGAAGGAACGTGCTTCGACGAACCGGCGGAAGTCGCCGATCATTTCGTCCGTCACGTCAAAGGTCGCCTGGTCGACGTCGGGATTGCCCGTCGCGTAGTGCGAAGCGAACTTGATGAAGAGACTCTGGTTGTTCAGCGCCTGGACCAGGGCGGGGTAAGTGGGTACATCGAACTCGACGTCCGGCGTGATCCCGCCTCCGCCGTATACGGTACGCCCGCCTTCCGTCCTGTATGTTTCCCTTTCCGTCTCCTCGGATACGTCCGGTTCGACCGCAGCGGCTTCCGGAGCGAAAGGATCGGTCCGGCTTTCCTTGATCTTCTGGATCAACCTGCCGCTTGGCGTGTAATACCGCGCGGTCGTGATCTTCAGGGCGGTGCCCTTGTTCATGGGGAAAATCTGCTGCACCGAGGCCTTGCCGAAAGTCGGCCGGCCGGCCACGATCCCCCGGTCCCAGTCCTGGATGGCGCCGGCGACGATTTCGGAGGCGCTGGCGCTGTACCGGTCGACCAGGACCACCAGCGGCGCGTCCACAAGCGTATAACTATCGGAAGCGTGATAGGATCTCCGTTCGGTGCCGGGACGCCCCATCGTGTATACGACGAGCCGGTCCTCTTCCAGGAACTTCCCCGCGACGCCGACAGCTTGCTCCAGCAGTCCCCCCGGGTTGCCGCGCAGATCGAGCAGGTATCCCCGGGCCCCCTGGTTTTTCAGTCGATTCAAAGCCGTTTCGATCTCCCTGGCGGCTTCTTCGGTGAACTGGTTCAGCTTGATGTACCCGATATCGTTATCCAGCATCCCCACGTAAGGAACCACCGGTATGGTTATGATGGCCCGCGTCAGGGTATAGTCGATGTATTCGTCTTCCCCCTCCCGGCTGACCGATATCTTCACGTCGGTACCCGGGCTGCCCCTGAGGAGATCCGCGGCCTGAGAAACGTCGATCTCGGCCGTAGACCGGCCTTCGATCAATACAATGCGGTCGCCGGTCTGCAGACCGACGTCGAAGGCCGGCGTGTCGTCGAACAACGCAACGACGACGAGGGCGTTTTCCTCCCTGGGCTTGGTGATCTTGATGCCGAGCCCACCGTACTTCCCCTGGATCTGCATCATCTTCATTTCGTCGTTCTGCTTCTTCTCGAGGAACTCGGTATAGGGATCCAGCGTGGCCAGCATGCCGCGGATGGCCGCGTCAATCGCTTCGCCCTCGTTCAGGTCGTCCACGTACTTGGCGCGTATGCGCTCCACGACCTGCGTCAGCAAGTTCAGATCGTACTGCTGCTCCCCAACCGCCTGCACGCGGTCTTGATTGAGCAGCCATCCGGCGCCTAGCAGGACAATAACCGAAAGTCCGATGAAGGCGATGCTTCTGGTCCGGGTTCTCATGGGTCCGTACTCCTTAACTCCTCAGACTTCTTACGGATGTAGAACAGACGCGAGAAGGCCGTGATGTTCGACACCACGGCGATCAGGACCAGCGCCACGGGCAGGTACGTTTCTCCGAGCAGGGCGCCCAGTCCGAGACAGATGATCCTCTCAGGCCGCTGCATGAGTCCGACGGTGCATTCCTGCCCGAGCCCCTCCGCGCGGGCCCGGACGTAGCTCACCATCAGGGAACCGCTGATGGCCATCACGGAAGCCAGCACCCAGTAGTCGTTCAGTCCGCCCTCGGCCGCGTTAAAAAGATAGAAGGCGATGATGCCGACGAATACGGCGATCTCCGCGTAGCGGTCCAGGGTGGAATCGAGGAGCGCGCCAAAGGTGCTACGCGTCCCGGTCTCCCGGGCGAGATGCCCGTCCAATACGTCGCAACTGCCGCCGATGAACATGACCAGCCCCGCCCACCGGAAGGCACCCAGTCCGAAGAGACAGGCCGAAGCCAGGGTGATCCCGAAACCAAGCATCGTCAACGCGTTGGGATGAATCCCGAATCGAACGGACGTGCGGACGAAGGGTCCCAGCATGTTCACGTACCAGGTCTTCACTTTCGAACTCAGCATGACATCCCCCAGCGACTGGCCGCGTCGCGTTCTCCGCGTTGCGCAACCCCGGCCGTCTCCGATCCGGTCTACGTTCCTGCGACCGGTATCGTGACGCTACACCGAAGAGGTTGTTCAATGCCTGGAACGCGATCCCGGAATATAGCCGCCACACCCCCTTTCAGTCAAGGAAAAGTCATTGAGAGAAGGGGAGAAAGACCCGGCCGGCGCACAGCTTTTCGCTTGACACGAGCGGACCTGATTCGTAAATACAGTAACGGATTTCGAGCGCGTCCTTCAGCCGCATACGGGCGCCGGACGCCGATTTGCGTTGCGTGGTCCGGTCGAGGTTCATCCCACTGCCGAACCATCGCCGCGCATGGCACTTCCCAATACAGGTTTCAGGATCGTCATGGCGTATACACTTCAGACCGACCGGGACAAGGATATTCTCCGAAGCCTGGTTGAACACCATGTTTCCACGGGCCAGCCCGTCGGATCCAAGTCGATAGCCAGCCAGGCGCCCCACGCCGTAAGTCCGGCGACGGTGCGTAATGCCATGGTGAACCTCGAAGACGCAGGGTACATCGCCCGCCCCCATCCCTCGTCCGGCGGTGTGCCGACGGACAAGGGCTATAGGTATTACGTGGACACCCTCCTCCGCGTGCGTCCCATCGCCAAGCGGGACAGGGAACGGATCCATCTCGAGCTGGAAAACGACTGGTTGAGCGTCCAGGAGCTTCTGAGCCATACCGCGCACATACTCGGCCTGGTATGCAGGGAAGTCGGTGTGGCGCTGGCGCCGAAGTTGTATGACGGCAGACTCGAACGTGTGGAATTCATACCGGTGGCCCACCGGAAGGTGCTGCTGGTGCTGACCCTCACTTCCGGACTGGTCAGGAGCATCGTCGCCGAACTCGACGCGGATATTCCCGCGGACCGGCTCGCCGATGCCACCTGGTTCCTGAACGAGCGATTGAACGGCTGCTCCCTCAGGGAGATCAAGGGACAGCTCGATGAACGCCTGGAGGACGCGCCGCAGTCCAAGCGGAAGATCGTCCAGTTGTTCATCCAATACAGCGATTACCTCTTCGATTTCGAGGAGAACGAGAAAACCCATATCGGGGGCACGACCTATATCGTGTCTCAGCCGGAGTTCGTGACGGATTACACGAAGCTTTCGTCGCTGCTTCAGTTCCTCGAGCACAAGCGTACGGTGGCCCACTGGCTGAGCGAGCGCCATCACGAAAACCGGATCGCCGTCACCATCGGACGGGAGAACGGACAGAACGAAGTAAAGTCATGCAGCGTGGTGACTTCGACCTATCGAATTGGCGACATGGCGGGCATTATCGGGGTCATCGGACCGACCCGCATGCCCTATGCGCGCCTGATGTCCGTCGTCGGGTATACGGCGCGGTATCTGAATACGAAGTTCGCGTGAAACAGGGCTGTTTTCGCCCCGGATCGGTATACCAGCGGACGTGAGTGATCACGCCCGCTTCCTTTTGGTACCGGACGGTACACGCCGGCACGGGACTCGCCGGCAAAGGAACGGGCCTTTCATCCTGTAAGGGGAAATTCGAGTCATGAGCAAGGAGCAAGAAGTCGAAGTCGCCGGTACGCGGGAAGAAGCAGTCGAAGCGACGGAGACTACCGCGCACGAGAGCGAATCCGGGGCCGGGTCGGATTCCGGACCGGGGACGGACCGTCGCGCCGGACCGGGAAATGGACCGGCGACCGCGGCGGAGGACCGGGCCAGGCGGACCGCCGAGGACGCGCCTGAAGGAGAAGCGGCCCCCGGGGAGAAGTCTGCCGGCGCTTCCGAGGACGCGCCTGAAGGAGAAGCGGCCCCCGGGGAGAAGTCTGCCGGCGCCACCGAGGACGCGCCTGAAGGAGAAGCGGCCCCCGGGGAGAAGTCTGCCGGCGCCACCGAGGACGCGCCCGGGGATGAACAGGCCAGACTGGCCGAGGAGGCCCTGCGCTACAAGGATCGCCTGGTGCGCCTGGCCGCCGAGTTCGACAACTACAAGAAGCGCACCGGGCGCGAATTCACCGCGCTGGTGAAAAACGCCGGGGAATCGCTGATCACCGAGTTGCTGCCCATACTGGACAACATAGAACGGGCCCTCCAGGCGCCGCAGACATCCGATGAAACCCGGTCCTTCGCCCAGGGTTTCGAGATGATCCGCCAGCAGTTCCTGGAAAAACTGGTGAAGGCGGGCATGAAGGAGATCACCGCTGAAGGCGCGCCCTTCGATCCCACGCTGCACGAAGCCGTCATGGCCGTCGATAACGAAGAACATCCGGCCGACACGGTAATCACCGTGGTTGAAAAGGGCTACACACTCAATGAAAAGGTCCTTCGCGCGGCCAAGGTCATCGTGACGCGCACGCCGGCGAAAACGCCGGACCGGGACAACGGCCGGATACGGGATTCCGCTGAAGATGAATAAACAGGACTACTACGATACCCTGGGCGTTGCGCGCTCGGCATCCGAGGACGAGATCAAGAAGGCGTACCGGAAGCTGGCCATGCAGTTTCATCCGGACCGGAACCCGGGCGACGAGGCGGCCGAAGAGAAATTCAGGACGGCCGCCGAAGCCTACGAGGTACTCAGCGATCCGGAAAAGCGCACGCGATACGACCGGTTCGGCCACCAGGGCGTGGCGGGCGACTTCGGATCGGGCGGTTTCCAGTGGACGGATTTCTCCCACGCGGGCGATTTCGAAGACATCCTGGGAAACCTGGGCGGCATTTTCGGCGACTTCTTCGGCGGTCGGACCCGTGGAAGGGCAAGCAACCGGGGCACGGATCTCCGGGTAAACCTGAAACTGACCCTGGAGGAATTGGCCCGGGGCGTCAGCAAGACGATCCGCATCAAGCGGTATATGCCCTGCGAGTCCTGCAACGGCAGCGGCGCCGCCGACCCCAACAGCGTGCGAATCTGTCCGACCTGCCACGGGCAGGGACAGGTCCAGCAGCGCGCGTCCTCCCTCTTCGGCGTCGTGATGAACGTCACGACCTGTCCGAACTGCCAGGGCCAGGGAAAGACGATCGACCGTCCCTGCGGCACGTGCGAGGGACAGGGGCGGCAGATGAAGACGGTCACGGTCAAGGTGGATATCCCGGTCGGCGCCGGCGACGGGAACTACATGCGCCTCCAGGGACAGGGCCACGCCGGTGTCCGCGGCGGAGCGGCCGGAGACGTGCTCGTCGTCATCGAACAGGAACCCCACGAGTTCTTCGAACGCCAGGACGACGACATCGTTTACGTGTTGCCCCTCAGTTTCAGCCAGGCGGCCCTGGGCGACCAGGTGGAGGTCCCGACCCTTACGGGCAAGGTACGCCTCACCATTCCTCCCGGCACCCAGTTCGGCAAGGTTTTCCGGTTGCGCGCCAAGGGCATGCCCCACCTTAACGGATACGGCCAGGGCGACCAGCTCGTGAAAGTCATCGTCTGGACGCCCACCGAACTGACCGGCAGGGAAAAGGAACTGTACCGGGAGTTGTCCGGGTTGGACAGCGGGAAGACGAAGACGCCGGAGAACGACCGGGGGTTCTTTAACCGGATCAGGGAAGAGTTGTTCGGCGACTGAACCGCTGCGGGAACGCGGATCCGGTCCGGTTGCCGCCCATCCCTCGCCTATGCGTCACTGGGTCGAAATAACCATAGCCACCACGTCTGAATCCGAAGAGGCGATCGCCAACGCGTTCTGGGAACTGGGCGCCACCGGGGTCGTTCAGTCCGCGGGCCCGCGCGCCATCGGATTGGAATGCCTTACCGGGTTCTGGCCCGACCGGCCCGGCGTAAACGAAAAGATCGACCGGATCTCCCGCCTCTGGGATGCGCTTCGCGAATTGGGCATGGTGGACGGCGAATGCCGGATCGCCACGCGCAGGGTGTCCGAAGCCGACTGGGCCGGGCAATGGAAAACACAGTTGGGGCCCGTGCGGGTATCGGAACGGCTCCTGGTCGCTCCGCCCTGGTCCGAGGCGACCCGTTCAGATGGCCTTCTCGTAGTCCGGATCAACCCGGGCGCCGGGTTCGGTACGGGCGGGCACGAAACCACGCAGCTTTGCCTGCGGCAACTGGAAAAGCGGATTCGGCCGGGCGACCGGGTGCTCGACGTGGGATCGGGATCCGGCGTACTTTCCATCACCGCGGCGCTCCTGGGCGCCTCCAGGGCAACGGGCGTCGACATCGATCCCGAGACCATCGGAAACGCGCTGGAGAATGCCGGGTTGAACGGGGTGGCCGGCCGGGTCGATACCTATGCCGGCCGCTTGGATCATCCCTCGGTCGGCGGACAATACCGGATCATCGTCTCCAACATCGGCGCATCCAGCCTGACCGCCATGCTTCCCGGCTTCAAAGCCCTTCTTCACCCCGACGGCGAGTTGATCCTCTCCGGTTTGCTCATCGAGGAAGCCAGGGCATTTGAAACCGCGCTGGAAGACCATGGCTTCGCGTTGCTGGAGCGTGAGACCCTGGGAGTCTGGTGGGCCGGCGCGGCCGGCAGGACGGCCGGTTAACCCGGTGGCCCGGGCGAATGGCGGATATGATGGAATTCAGTTATGTACCTCCGGACCGGATCGTGGGGAACTCGGCTTTCGTTCCGGACGGGGACGAGCGGAATCACCTGGCGCGCGCACTGCGCAAGAAACCAGGGGACTCCGTGCATTTCGTGGACGGCGAAGGCTGGATCTACGAAGGCGTGCTCATCCGCATGAAACCCGAGGTGGAAATCGAGATTCTAGGCCGCCGGAGAGACGGCGAGGGGGGATCGGCCGAAGTGACGCTCGTCCCGTCGCTGCTCAAGGGCCCGCGGTTGGACACGGTCGTCGAGAAGGCGACGGAACTGGGCGTTGCCGGCATCATACCCATGCGCAGTTCCCGCACGGTGGCGGGCGGAGGCGAACCGGGCGGTCAACGGCTGGAACGCTGGCGGCGCATCGCCCTGAGCGCGATGAAACAGTCGCTGCGCGCCCGGCTGCCGCGGATCGACCCGGTCATGAGCCTGCAGGAAGTCGTGGGCACCGCGTCATCCTACGACCTGGCCCTGATCGCCTCGGAAGAAGAAAGGGGAAGGGGTCCGGCGCTCGCATCGGGCCTCGTCTCGGAAGCAAGGCGCGTCCTGTTGATGATCGGTCCCGAAGGGGGTTTCGCCCGGGAGGAGCTCGATTTGGCCCGGGAAGCCGGCATGCAATCGGTTTCGCTGGGACGCTCGCGCCTACGGGCCGATACGGCCTCCATTGCGGGGTTGGCTCTGCTTATGGCGGCGCTCGATTCCGCGTGAAAACGGCCGGTGGGCGTCACCGTACCGCGTCGCGCGCCAAGCATTAGGAGGACGAAACCATGTCCGAGTGTCTGTTCTGCCGCATCATTGCCGGAACGCTCCCGACCGAATTCGTCTACGAAGACGAACACGTCGTGGCCTTTCGGGACATAAATCCCGCGGCGCCGGTGCACGTGCTTGTCGTACCGCGAGCGCATATCGAAACGGTCGCAGACCTGGGCGGCGATACGGCCGGGATCATGAGCCGGCTCACCGCGGCGGCGAACCGGATCGCCCGGGACGCCGGAATTCACGACGGCGGGTACCGGCTGATCGTCAATTGCGGCCGGGACGGGGGACAGACCGTGTTTCATCTACATATGCATCTGCTCGGGGGACGCCAGATGCCCGAACTGGCCGCTTGAACGGCGATGGGCCGGACGAACGGTGAGTACCGGGATCGAACGAATTAAACTCCTTGCTATTTCAACCGTCCCATGGCATATTGGAAAGGTTGGAATAGAGACGGAGAGTAAGACTTGGTTCACCCGATTCGAGTGGCGAGAGAGGGGGTGTGAGGATGCCAGGTATTCGTGTCAGGGAAGGAGAACCGTTCGAAAAGGCCCTGCGTCGTTTTACCAAGACTTGCGAGAAAGTCGGCATCATGTCTGAAATACGCAAGCATCAGCATTTTGAGAAACCGAGCGCGAAACGCAAGCGCAAGCTGAACGCGGCGAAGCGGAAGAATCAGAAGCGGCTCCAGCAGGAAAGATACTGATCAAACCGGAGCGGGTCATGGCGCTAACAGAGCGTTTGGCGGAAGATATGAAATCCGCGCTCAGGAACCGGGAGACCGTACGCCTCGGTCTGATCCGCATGATACGCGCTCAGATCAAGAACCGGGAGATCGCAAAAGGCAGAGATTTGCCGGACGAGGAAACGGTGGAAGTGATCTCCTCCCTGATCAAGTCTCGGAGAGAAGCGCGGGAGTTCGCCGTCAAGGGCGATCGAAAGGACCTGATCGCACAGGCCGATGAAGAACTCGAGATCCTCGCGTCCTACCTGCCGGATCAGTTGTCCGAAGAAGAGATCAGATCCGTGGTAAGGGATGTCATCGACCGGTCCGGCACCGCGGGGCCGGGAGACCTGGGCAGGATCATGGGGGCGGTCATGCCTCGTGTCAAGGGCCGGGCGGACGGCAGGCTCGTCAACCACATCGTGCGGGAATGCCTGACCATGGGAACCACGCAGACCGGTCGGAGCGAGCGGACAGTATAATCCCTTTCTGTTTGCGGTCGGCGCCGGTCCTTTTGCGAAGCCTCTCCGAAACCCCGGAGAGGCTTTCCGTGTTTTGATGCCATGAACTGGATCGATATCGCCATCGTAATCCTCGTCCTTTACCAGGCGGCTACCGGCTTCCGCAAGGGTCCTGCCAGGAGCCTGCTGGACCTGGCGGGAATCGTCTCGGCCCTGGTCATAGCCCTGACCCAGTTCGGTCTCGTGTCCGGCCTCCTCGGCCGACTGACGGGCTTAACCCCTGGTTGGCTGCACTGGTTCAGCCTGTTCGCCTGCCTGATACTGTCACTCGCGCTGGCCAACGCCGTAACCGGCGCGACCGGCCGGTCTTTCCAGGCCGGTTCCAGGTCCCTGCTCAGCCGCCTGGCCGGCATGTTGATCGGGGGTGCGCGGGGATATGTCATCTCGAGCCTGTTGTTGATCCTCTATGCATTCATGCCGTTCACCGGCACGGCCAGGGCGGAGATTGACCGATCGTCCCTTGCCCCGGAGGCCATGACCATCATCCCGACCATCATCGATTCCGTAATGGACCGCCTGGAACCCGGTTCCCCGCCTATCATGGAGGAACTGGAGCGGTATCTGCGTTCCACCCAGGCACCCCCCGCGCCGGCCGACCCCGGTCAACCGCGCGCATTGCCGGACGAACGTCCCGCGCTACCGGTCCGAAGCGGTTAACTTTGGCCGGTGACGAATCACCAACGACCGAACATGAAACCCGGTATTCCTCCCCACACGCTGCAGGTCCTGGAATTCGACGCCGTCAGGACGATGGTATCGGAAAGGACGGTCTCCGAACAGGGCCATCGCCGGGCGATGTCCCTGGATCCGGCAAACGAGATCGGCGTAATCCGGAAGAACCTCCAGACCGTCACCGAGATGCGGGGATTCCTCGACAAGCGGGAAACCGTTCCCCTGCGGGGCATCAAGGACATTGGCCAGGCCCTGGAACAGGCCGGCGCGGCCGGCGCCATGTTGGATCCGAAGGTCCTGCTGGACGTGGCGGACACCCTTCGGGTAAGCCGCCTCATGCGGGCATTCGGCCTGCGGTTGAGAAGTCGTTCCACCGAGCCCCATGTCCGGTCCCTGACGGCCGGCCTGGGAGATTTCCAGGAGATCGAAACGTCGATCGGACAGGCGATCGACTCCGACGGCAACGTTCGCGATCACGCCAGTCCCGCGCTGCGCCGGATCCGCGCGGATCAACAGACCATGCGGGAGCGCGCGCGAAACTGGCTTCAGCGGTTCGTTCAGTCCGAAACCGGGGCCCGCGCGCTGCAGGACCCGGTCATCACCATGCGGGACGGGCGGTACGTGGTACCGGTACGCATGGATCACCGCGGCCAGGTGCAGGGCGTGGTCCATGACCAGTCCGCCAGCGGCGCAACGGTATTCATCGAGCCCATGGGAGTCGTCGAATTCAACAACCGGCTGCGCGAGTTGATCGTGGAGGAAGGCCGCGAAATCGAACGCGTTCTGTTAACCCTGACCGATCAGATACACCGTCAGGTGGATTCCATAACCGTTTCCTACGGCCTCCTGGGCCAGCTCGACTTCTATCACGCGGCCGCCGTGCTTTCGATCGACCTGCGGGCCGCGCCGCCGAGGCTGAATTCCGACGGCCGCGTCGTCCTGCGCAACGCCCGGCATCCCATCCTTCAACAGGCGGACCAGTGCGAGGCGGTCGTTCCGCTGAACCTGGAAATAGGCGACGCCATGCGAACGCTCGTGATTACCGGTCCCAACATGGGCGGCAAGACGGTCGCCCTGAAATCGATCGGAATCCTGACCATGATGGCGCAGGCCGGTTTGCACATACCTGCTGACGACGACACGGATATCGCCGTGTTCGATTCCATCTTCGCGGACATCGGGGACGAGCAGTCGATCGAGGCGAACCTGAGTACCTTTTCGGCCCACATGGGGCATATACGCACCATCCTGGAAGACGCCGACGAACACACCCTGGTGCTCCTCGATGAGCTGGGCGCCGGCACGGACCCTTCAGCGGGGGCGGCCATGGGCATGGCCATCCTGGAATCGCTTACCCTGCGGGGGACCGTCACGGCGGCGACGACCCACCTCGACGCGCTCAAGGCCTTCGCCAACCGGACCGGCCGGGTGGAAAACGGATCGATGGTCTTCCACGTGGAAACCCTCGCGCCGACTTACCAGTTCCGGCAGGGCATTCCCGGGGCCAGCTACGCCATCGAGATCGGACGCCGGCTCGGCATGCCCGAAGAAGTCCTCGAGCGGTCCGCCCGGTACATGGGGACCCCCGAACGGCGGCTGGACGAATTGATCACGGACGTGGACCGGAAGCACGAACAGCTCGTCGCCGCACAGGAGCAGGCGGACCGGCTTCGCGTTGAACTCGATGCCTTGAAACGGTCCTACGAAGACCGGATCGCTTCATATAAGCAAAAAGAGCGCGACGTGATCGATTCAGGCCGCGAGAAGATGGACCGGATGCTGAAAGACGCCCAGGCCGCCATCGACCGGGCAGTGGCCGAGGTCCGCAGGGAACAGGCCGCGACCGGGGCCGTCGAGGAATCACACAAGGCGGTCAGGGACCAGCGCGTGCTGCTTCAGAGCATGCTCGATGCCATTGATACCGATACAGCCGAGGCGGACGCGGATACCGGGGACCGGGTTCCGAAACGCGCCGGTGGGGATTCCGGGGATACCGTTCCCGAACGCGCCGGGGAGGTGATCTCGGCGGGCGACGAGGTATGGCTGGAGTCATTGCGGCAGGCGGGCAGGGTACTCCAGGAACAGGGAGACCGCCTGCGCATCCAGACCGGCAGGATGGAGATCACCGCGCGGAGGTCCGAAGTCAGTCTCCACAAACCCGATCCGGCGGCCTCAACCGGGACTGCCGCGAATCGCGTCAAAGTACAGGTGGACCGTCCCCGCGATCCCCTTTCGGAACTGGACGTGAGGGGCTATCGCGCCGGGGAGGCCATCGACGCCGTGGACCGATACATCGACCGGACCACACTCGATGACCTCAACGAAATCCGAATCCTGCACGGAAAGGGTACCGGGGCCCTGAGCAGCGCGATCCGGGAGTTTCTGCAACACCATCCCCTGGTCAAATCGTCCCATTTCGCCGAAGAGCGCGATGGGGGGACCGGGGTAACCATCGTGGAGATGAGAGATTAAGCGCTTTCGCGGGATGACGCCGCGGCGAACCGGTTCGAACCGCGCAAGCCGGGGTGTGCGCCTTCGTTATTGCGTTACATCGTTTCGACAGGAGGGTGATCATGGCCTTTACGCTGCAATTGGGTGAAACCGCGCCGGGGTTCTCGCTTCCGGCGACGGACGGCAGGAACTACAGCCTGGACGATTTCTCCGCCGCGGAGTCGCTGGTGGTGTTTTTCACTTGCAACCACTGTCCCTACGTAACCGGTTCCGACGAGGTCACCCGCGTTTCCGCGGAAAGGTATGCCTCCCGCGGAGTCCGGTTCGTCGGGATCAATGCCAACAGCGAGGTCACGCATCCCGACGACGGTTTCGATCACATGGTCACCCGGATGAATGTCCATCGTTTCCCCTGGGTCTACCTGCGCGACGCGTCCCAGGATGTCGCGCGGGCGTATGGCGCCCTCAGAACACCCCACTTCTATGTGTTCGACCCGAACCGCAGCCTGGTCTATACCGGCCGCGGCGTCGACAGTCCCAGGGACGCGGACGGCATAACGGCGAACGACCTGGAAGCGGCCCTTGAAGACGTGACGGCGGGGCGTCCGGTCAGGACGCCGCTCACCAATCCCATCGGGTGCAACGTCAAATGGGAGAACAGGGACGCGCACTGGATGCCGCCCGAGGCGTGCGATCTGGTGTGAGGACCTTGAACAGTCCCGCCCGGAACCGGCGGGGGAACGCGGGGGAGCGCCTTGGCGCGAATTCCGGAAGAGCTCATCGATTCGATTCGGTCGCAGGCGGACATCGTGGACGTCGTCTCCGACTACGTCACACTGCGTAAAGCGGGTCGAAACTACAAGGGACTCTGTCCGTTTCACGACGAGAAGACCCCTTCCTTCAGCGTCAACCCGGAACGGCAGATTTACCACTGTTTCGGATGCGGCAAGGGCGGCAACGTATTCTCATTCCTCATGGAGCACGAAAACGTCACGTTCGTTGAAGCGGTCCGCCACATCGCCCGCCGCCTCAATATCACCATACCCGATACGTACCGCGAACGCCAGGCCGGAAGCGAGGCGGAAAGCCTCGCGCAGGTAACCCGGTTCGCCGCCCGGTTCTTCCACGAACGCCTGCTCAACGCCGGCCGCGATTCGATCGTCCGGCGTTACACCGAACGACGCGGGCTGTCCGAAGAGACGGTCAAGTCCTTTGGGCTCGGTTACGCGCCCGATTCATGGAACGACCTTCTGAACGCGGCCCGGAATCAGGGCATCGACGTGGCCTTGCTCGTTAATGCCGGACTGGCCAAGACCGGCGAGCAGCGTACCTACGATGCCTTCAGGAAACGGCTCATCTTTCCCATTCAGGCGCCCAGCGGCCGCGTGGTCGGATTCGGCGGGAGAGCGCTTTCCGACGAGGACCAGCCCAAGTATCTGAATTCGGCGGAATCCCCCATCTACCGCAAGAGCCAGGTGCTTTACGGACTGTACCAGGCCCGGGATGCGCTGCGGCAACGGGGACGGATACTCGTCGTGGAGGGATACATGGACCTGCTCGGCCTGTACGAGCAGGGCGTCCACGG
>JAPOOT010000519.1 GCA_026713285.1 Gemmatimonadota bacterium
GCCTTCCTCCGGGCGTGCCGCCGGGAACCGACGGAGTATACGCCCGTATGGCTGCTGCGTCAGGCGGGCCGATACCAGCGGGCCTATCGGGAACTGAAATCCGACCTGGATTTCCTGGACATGTGCAAGACCCCGGAACTCACCGCCGAGATCACGTTGATGACCGTGGAACGCCTGGGGGTGGACGCCGCCATCCTATTCGCAGACATCCTCCCGCTGCTGCAACCGATGGGCTTCCACCTGGAATACGTCAAGGGACAGGGACCCGTCATTCGCAATCCGATTCGGTCGGACCGGGCCGTGGATCAACTCGAGGAGGAAGGACCGGAATCCCAGCATTTCGTTTACGAGGCCATCCGCATGGCATTGCCGGCGCTTCCGCCCCATATCCCGCTCATCGGTTTTTCCGGCGCTCCATTCACCCTGGCCGCCTATGCCATCGAGGGGCAGAGTTCGCGGGACTTCAGGCGCGTCAAGACCTTCATGTATTCCGAACCGCGGGCCTGGCATGCCTTGATGGCGAAACTGGCGAGAACCGTCACGGCCTACCTCAACGAACAGATCGAGGCGGGCGTTCATGCCGTACAGTTGTTCGACAGCTGGGCAGGCTGCCTTTCGCCCGATGATTACAGGACATTCGTCCTACCCCATACCGGGTACGTCTTCTCCAATCTGCGCCCCGGCGTTCCTTCCATACATTTCGGGGTCTGCACCGGTTCTCTGCTCGAATTGATGCGGGAGGCGGGTGGTGAGGTCATCGGGCTGGATTGGCGCGTGGACCTGGCCGAAGCATGGCAGGACCTTGAACACGAGGTGGCGGTCCAGGGAAACCTGGATCCCATGGTCCTCTTCTCGTCCCCCGATGTAATCCGCCAGCATGCGGCGGCCGTCCTGCACAAGGCCGGGGGACGTCCCGGACATGTCTTCAACCTGGGTCACGGCATACTGCCCGGCACGCCGGAAGACCACGTCATCGCGCTCGTGGATGCCGTGCATGAACTGGGAATCGCTCGATGAAAGTCGTCGTGGTCGGCGGGGGCATAGCCGGGTTGAGCGCGGCGCACCGGCTGGCGGAGACGAAAAGCACCGGCCTGGAAATGACGCTGCTGGAGCGCTCGGACCGATTCGGTGGCACGATTCGCACGGTCGAGTTCGGCGGATGCCTGGTCGAACTGGGTCCGGATTCCTTTCTTTCGTCCAAGCCCTGGTTGACGCAACTGGCCGAGCGTTTGGGCGTGGCCGATCGGATCATCGCCACTGCAACCGCTCATCGCAGGTCCCACGTCGTCCATCGCGGCAGGCTGCACCCGTTGCCCGACGGGTTCCTGATGATGGCGCCTACCCGCCTCTGGCCCATGGTGACCACTTCGCTTTTTTCGTGGACGGGCAAGATCCGGTGCGCATTGGACCTGGTACTTCCACGTTCGCGGGCAACCGGCGACGAGAGTCTGGGCGCGTTCGTCCGCAGGCGTTTCGGCGGAGAGGTGCTCGAGCGCGTCGTACAACCGCTCATCGGGGGCATCTACGCGGGAGACCCCGACACGCTCAGCCTGAAGGCCACCATCCCGCGGTTCCTCGAGATGGAAACCCGTTACCGCAGTGTCATACGGGCCATGGTCGCACAGCGGCGCGCGGCCGCCCGGCGCGAAGGCGGGTCCACGGCCGGCAGCGGCGCGCGCTACGGTGAACTGGTCACCTTCGACCATGGCATGGAAACCATCGTGCAGGCGTTGACGGAAAGCCTTCCCGAAGAAGCGATGCACACGCATTCCGACGTGGTGAGCCTGAACCGAGAAGGGGACCTCTGGCGTCTGGCCTGCGGCGACGGACAGCATATGGAAGCGGATGCCGTCATTCTTGCCCTGCCTGCCCGAAGGGCCGCGGATCTGCTTCGCGGCATCGAAACGGACCTTTACGATGAGCTGTCGGCCATCCCCCACGCGTCATCGGCCGTCCTGAATCTCGTGTACCGGCGTTCGGATGTGCCCCATCCCATGGACTGCTTCGGGTTCGTGGTTCCCGCGATAGAGGAACGGGATATCATCGCCTGCACCTTCAGCAGCGTGAAGTTCCCGAACCGGGCGCCGGAGGACCGCGTGCTGTTGCGCGCTTTCATCGGCGGTGCCGGTCAGCAGGACATGCTCGACTACGACGACGAAGAGCTGAACCGGATCGTCCGGGCGGAACTGAATGACCTCATGGGCATCGAAGCCGCTCCGCTACACACCGCGCTTGCCCGGTACCCGGACGCCATGCCCCAGTACCTCGTCGGCCATAGCCGGCGCGTTGAGCGGATCGAATCACTGCTTGGGCGGCACCCTGGGCTTGCACTGGCAGGCAATGCATTTGGCGGGGTGGGCCTGCCAGATTGCGTGCGTTCGGGTGAACGGGCAGCGGAGCGGGTCCTGGAGATCGAGAAGAACGACTCCCGTTAGTAGTTGGAGGAGGGCTGCGCTTGACGGAAGACGGAGTAGGGTGACTACCGTCATTAGGTGGAGGAGGACAGCTCCCGATAGGACAGGGAGGAGGGCTGCGGATTAATGACCCCCCAAGTGGGATTCAGTCGGCGTGTTCCCGCTCGCCGAACACCATTCAAGCAGTCCCTGGTCCCGCAACATCGCGATCGTGACAGACGGCGCAGAACCGGAGACCACCGTCCACACACCGCCGATCACCGAGACCGCCCATATCACCTTACCAGCCTTCTGAAGGGTTCTTTCTTCAGATCGCATTCCAACATTTCCGCCAGGTTGCCGCGGTCCAGGCCCGACTTGATGAGGCCGAAGACTTCGTACGCGGCTTCACCGAGCTGCCGGATGTCTTCTTCCGTGTGGGCCATGGTTACCCGGAACGAGGTCGGGGTGAAAACGCCTCGCCGCGACATCTCCTGGACGAATAGCGTGGAGACGACGGGCAGTAGATCCTGGTCGGGCAGGTCGAAGGAAAGGCCGGGATTGTAGGAAAGGCCCACGCAGGCGCCGGGAAGCCCCGCGCTCGCCAGGGCGTCGTTTATCGTGGCTTTGACCAATGTACCCATGGATTCGAAGAAGGTTTCTGAATCCCGTCGTTTCAACTCGCGAATCGTGGTCAGCGCGGCGGCCAGACCCACGTTGTCGCTCCAGTAGGAACTGGAAACGAACATCGAAGCGGCCGGCGCCATGGCTTCGCGGGATCCCACGACGGCGCCCATGGCGTATCCGTTCGACATGGCCTTGGCCAGGGTGGTCAGGTCGGGCGTCACCCCGGTATACTCCTGGAATCCCCCGATGCGGAAGCGCCAGCCGCAGGACACCTCGTCGAATACCAGCAGCGCGTCGTGTTCATGGGCCAGCCGCTTCACGGATTCCAGGTATCCGGGCGGCGGAAGCTCGGACCGCGCGGGTTCCATCATGACCGCCGCGACCTGTCCGTCGTACTGCTTGAGCAGGTCCGAAAGCATGTCCAGGTCGCCGTACGTGAAAGGTATGGCCGTCCCCGCCAGTACCC
>JAPOOT010000384.1 GCA_026713285.1 Gemmatimonadota bacterium
CATGGTGAAGCGGTTGAGCAGGTCGCTCCAAAGCAGGATGCTGGCGAAAATGGACGCGATGATCAGCAGCCCGCCCATGAGCGGCGTACCGGCCTTCGAGGCGGTGGAAACCTCGCCGTGCGTCCGGGGATTGTCCCGCACATGGTTCACGTACAACAGGCGGATGATGCGTTGGCCGAATAGCAGCGTTACGCCGAATCCCGTCAGCGCCGCGCAGATCGCGCGGAAGCTCAGGTACTGGAAAAGGCGCAGAAACGATAGCGTATCGACGGTATCGAACAGGTACGTGACCAGGTGATAGATCATAGGGCGCTCACGGGGATTCCTGTTGACGGCGGATCATGTCGATCAGCCGGTTCAGCGTACGTTTGATCGGGAAGTCCGGGTCGAAGTGATTGCTGGTGATCAGAATCCCGTCTAGTTCTTCGCGCAGTCCATCCAGGTCGTCGATCATCTTCCTCCCGACCAGGTCGTTCAGGGCGTCGATGACGGCCTGGCGGACCTTCCCGTTCGGGTCCTGGTAGTAGGGCCTGAGCCATTCCGCGACGTCGCCGCCACCCGTTTTGCCCATGGCGAGTATGACGGCCGACCGGACTTCGAAGGAGGATTCCCGCAACAGGCCGCGCAGTCCGTCCAGGACCTCGTCGTCCCTTTCCCCGGTTTCCGGAGCGAGGGCGGCGAAAGCCCTGGCGGCGGCCGACCGGACTTCGTAATAGGGATCCGACAACAGGTCCAGCAGCGTGGCGCGCACCGGCGTATCGTAGACGCCGAGCCGGCTGATCGTCGTCACGGCGTTCCTGCGAATGAAGCCGACCTGCCTGTAATCTCCCCCAAACAACCGTTGCAACCTGGGCGCCGGCGTCTTGTCGCGCAGCAGCGCAAGGATGAAGGGCAGGCGATCCCGGTAGCCGAGCAGTCCGACGAGTTTGACGCCTTCGTTCCGGATCTGCCAGCGCGCGCTCTTGAGGTATCCGTCGACTCGGTACTTGAGGTAGTCTTCTCCCACGGAGTCGATGAATGTCCGGTCGCGGTCCGCCGTGAACCGGCGGACCAGGGAAAACGCGGAAAACACGTGTTCGGGGGTAAAAACGCGCCCGGCAACGTCGGGTTCGTCGGGCCTGCCATTGGGGAGAATCCGGTCCGACGGCCGGTCTGTCGACATCTGGTCCAACTGGTCGGCGATCCGGTCCAGCCCGCCGCGATCGAAGGTCTCCCGCGCCCGCCGGATCATGACGTCGCATCGGGCCGGATCGTCCAGGATCTCGAGGGCCAGACGGGCCAGGCGCTCTCCGTCGACCTCGCCAATGGTCTGGCCGTTCTCCATGGAAATCGATTCGTACACCACGCTGGCCGCGCCGCTCGATTCGAGCGTCCTGGCGTTCACGGCCTGATGGTCGCCGGGCGCGTAGGGCAGCGGTACGAGTACGGACGGTATCCCGCAAATGCCGATCTCCGTGATGACCCCCGCGCTGGAGCGGGTGATGACCAGGTCGCTGGCGGCGTAAAGCGTTTCGATTTCGTGGGAGTACTCCGATTGGAGGTATCTCGACCGCTGTTCATCGGTGAGGTCGAGTCTCTCAAGGCGGTCCAGGGTGTCTGCTTCGGCGTGGTAATCCGGACTTCGGGCCTGTCCGATGACGTGGATGACGTGGATATCCTGTCTGGACAGCAGGCGGGGCAGCGCGTCGACCACGGCCCGGTTGATGGAACGGGCGCCCGACGAAGCGCCGAAGGCGAAAATGACCTTCGCGTCGGACGGAAGCCCCAGCGAACTACGCGCTTCGACGCCCGACACGGCGCCGATCTCCGTCCTGACCGGATAGCCCGTCCACGTCGCCTTCCCCGCAGGAAAATACCGCAACGACGCTTCGAATGATACGCCGATGCGGTCCGCGATACGTCCGGCAAGCCGGTTGACCTTTCCGGGCACGACGTTCTGTTCGTGGACGAAACACCGGCAGGCCCCCGCGAGACGGAGTGTTCTGAGCATCCAGTAGGCCAGGAGGACGGGACTGCTGGCATAGCCGCCCGTGGCGACAATCATGCGGGGTCGATGCCGCACCAGGTGGAACAGGCATTGAAAAACGCCGAATCCGGTGCAGGCCGCGAATCCCAGGAGCGCAAGAACCCGCCTGCCCGACGGCAATCCCCGTGCATGGACCAGGTGTATCGGATAGCCTCGCTTCGGCACGAGGGATGCTTCCATCCTGCCCCGCGCGCCGATGTACACGATCCGGGCCCCGGGGTTCCGGGACCGGACCTCGTCGGCGATGGCCAGACCCGGATAGACGTGGCCGCCCGTCCCGCCCCCGGTGAACACGTAGGTCAACGGACGCCCGGTTCCGACCGGGGCATCGGCAGGTAGCGTTGCCGTAACTTTCGCCACCGCTTCACCCGTTTGTCGTTCAGCATCCTGTTGCGAGGTAATCTGAGACATGTACGGGATATCCGCTATCGGCAACGCCGGCATCCGGAAGGAGCGCGCTGATCCGTACCGCCGGATATCGGTCTGCCTCTTCGGTTCCGGCAGGCGTTCGATCAGATCGAGGGTAATGCCGCCACGACACCAAGGGACAAGGTCCGCTTTATGTGGGTACAGATGAATGTAGGCGAAACCACAGGTCTGTCAAGCCGTATTGTGACTTCATCAGGGTTCGACAACGGTATACAGTCAGTCGTGGATTCCCGTTGACATAAATATGTATAATAAATATGTTTTTATGTATGAGAACCACGATACACATCGACGACAACCTGTTCGCGGAACTGAAGGGCATCGCGGCAAGTACGGGCAGGACGCTGACCGCCGTCATACACGACGCGCTTCGAGAATCCCTGTCACGTCGCAACCACAGGGAACGGCCGTCCATTGATCTGCCGATATTCAGAGGCGCCGGGGTAATGCCCGGCGTGGATCTGAACGACTCGGCCGCCCTCCTCGATCTCATGGAAGAGGATCATGGTCCTTCCTGACGTGAATGTGCTCGTTGCGGCGTATCGCGACGACGTGCCGGAACACACGTCCTGTCGCGGGTGGCTCGAAGACGTACTCGAAGGCGATGAGGCCTATGCTCTGTCCGACCTCGTTTTGAGCGGTTTTCTTCGCATCGTCACCCATCCCCGTGTTTTTACCCTCCCGAGTCCGGCAAAGGAGGCGTTGGATTTCACACGAGCAATCAGAGAACAGCCCCACTGCGTGCCGGTCAGTCCCGGTCCGAGACACTGGGAGATATTCAGTCGACTTTATCTGGGCGCCGAGACGCGAGGGAACCTGGTACCGGACGCCTATCTGGCCGCGCTGGCGATCGAGTCCGGCTGTGAGTGGATCACGCTCGACCGGGACTTCGCACGCTTCTCGGGGTTGAGATGGGGCCGGCCGCGTTTGTATGATACAGATGCTGGTCTTACTGTGGGTTAATTTGCCATAGTAGCCTGAACGTATTGAGATGACAGTGACTGAAACGATCTTGCACGGCATTGCAACGAATTTGACGGCATTGCGACGAGTTTGTTTGCACCGATCTTAGCTCTGCCGATAGCACTATACTTGGAGCGTTACAGACGGCCGAGTTGTTGCCGGAAGCACGCGTGTAACCTCATTTGACCAGGACCACCATGTCAGACCTCAAGACCCGGCCCACCGACGCCAGCGTGGAAGATTTCATCGACGCGGTGGACCACACGCGCAGACGGGAAGACGCGCATATCCTGCTGGATCTCATGCGCAGGGTGACGGGAGAAAAACCCGTTATGTGGGGACCGGCCATCGTGGGGTTCGGACGCTACCGTTACCGGTACGCCAGCGGGAAGGAATACGACTGGCCCATCGTCGGGTTCTCGCCGCGCAAGCAGAACCTGTCGATTTACATCATGCTCGGCTTCGGGGAATGCGGGGACCTGCTCTCCCGCCTTGGCAAGCACAAGACCGGCAAGTCCTGTCTGTACATCAACAAACTGGCCGACGTGGACATGGACGTGCTGGAAACCCTGGTGCGCGCGACTGTCGCGGAGATGAAACGAAGGTATCCGGACTGAGCGGCAGGCCGGACCGGAGTCCCATGCGCGCCTGCCGCAACGGTCTCGATCAAGGGTCGGTTTCAGCGGGAACCGGAATCCTCAGTGCCTTCCGCTTAAGGGTCGGTTTCAGCGGGATCGAATAACATGAAAACGGCCTGAGTTAGTTTGACGCACAAACCAAGTATTCTTGACAAAATTCGACTTGTTACATATAATTGTGTAATATCAGAAAACTACTTCTACCACGATTCAAGCGTGATTCGTCTAAGGTAAACTCTTTTACGGAGGAAACAAATGCGAGGTATATTCGTACTGCTATCCATGGCTCTGCTCATGGGCTGCGCCACCGAACCTGCGAACTTCGAGGAGCTCGTTGAGCGGTTGGACGCTACGGAGCAGGAAATCCGCGAAAGACAGGATGCGATCCAGGCGACGATAGCGCAGTTCAACGAAACGCATCCTGATCGTCAGGTCGATGCGGAATCGTTGACCAATATGGCGCTGAATCCCGACCACGAAGCCGTTTTGAACGAAATGCTGGCCACCGAGGCGGACGTCTCGTACCGCGGCCTCGTGCAGGAGATCATCGATACCCGGGGCGAGGTCGCGGAACTGCAGCAGCAGATGCAGGATCTTCGAGACGATCTTCCGGCGCCTTACACGGTGCAACGCGGTGATTCCCACATTCAGGTCACCCTGCAGTACCTCATGGAGAATCACGGCCTTTCGACAGCCGAAGCCCGCGACGTGGTCGAGCAGACTGCGCTGGTGGAGGAACTGAACGTCGGCAACCAGGTCTGGCTGCTGTACAAGGACGGCATTCTCGGCACCTACGTGACGCAGGGAACGGCTGACATTTCGCCGGGCCGTGCGCAGCGCATCGCCAGGGCGCGCATCGAGCGCACCATCAACACGCTGACCGACGAGCGTGACGCGGCCGAGGCCCGTGCCGCGTTCATCGCCGATTCGCTGGGCCAGGTCAAGGACATGCTCGAAGAGCGGATCGTGTTCCTCCGCAGCGAGGAAGAACGCCTGACGGGGCAAATCGCGATGTTGAGCGATGCCCGCGACGAAGCGCTGGCACAGCGGGACATGGAGGAACAGGCAAAGCTGGCGGCCGAGATGAAATTGAACTCCATATTCTACGCGGTGAATACCATGGATCACTGGAAAGACTCGATGGTCATCAAGGATCCGTTCTTCGGCGGCCCCCGTGTCGAATCTCTCTCCGGCGTGGACTTCTCCCAGTCGCAGGACCTGCGTGAAGGTACGGTACTTACGATCGAACGGTCGGCCTTCCCGTCGTTGGACAGCATCAAGAAAGTGGACGTGTTCCCGCGCACCTTCAGGGAGGGCCAGGACTACGTCGTCGCATTCCATCCCTCGGGCGACAGGGTATCCATCGAATTGCTCGTACCGGATAATTTCTCTGGTCAGAACGTGCTTTTCGCCCTGAGAGACTAACGACCTAATTCCCATCTTACTACTTGATTTACCAACACGAAACGCAGAAACGAAGGCGGGTGGCAGGCAGTCAGGCAACCCGCCTTCGTCTGCTTAGGAGCCGGGTTGCATGCAGTGGAAACAGGTACGCATCGTTCTTATTCTCGCAGTCATCTTCACCGCGCTGTGGTACGTCTATCCTTCCTTCAGAACTTCCGACTACTGGCAATACGCCCCCGTTCAAAACGCCCTTGACCCGGTACAGACCGAAGCGATCGACTCGGATCCGCTGCTGACAGCGGCGGACAGGGCGGCGCTCAAAGAACTGAACCTGACCAAGTCCGAACGCGACCGGCTTCAGGACCAGTCCATCCGCCTGGGCCTGGATCTCCAGGGCGGCGTGCACATCAAGCTTGAAGTGGACAAATCCAACCTGCCTGAGGAAGAAGCCATAGACGTAGTGGAACGGGCCATGCAGGTCATCTCGAACCGCGTCAATGAATTCGGCGTCACCGAACCGATCATCCAGCAGGAAGGCGAAGACCGCATCATCGTCGAGTTGCCGGGACTGAAGGATATCGATCGTGCGATGACGCTGATAAACCAGACCGCCCAACTGGAATTCAGGCTGTTGCGCGACGGCAGTGAACTGCGTTCGGTCGTCGAGCGCATAGACGCCCTGCTGGCAGCCCGCGATACGACGAGCGCCCCTGCGGATACGAGCGCCCTGATCCCTGAAGTGAGCGCATCGGCGGAACGCAACCCCTTTCTGACCTTGATCGACCTCTCCGACAACGAGATCATCGTACCGGCGAGCAATACCGCCCGGGTGGACGAGATCCTGGCTCAGCCCCAGGTCCAGAGCTTCATTCCGGACGCCGCGGAGATCCGGGGCGGCGTGCTGCGGACGACGGCGAACGGACAACGCGTAAGGTCCTACTACTACATGAACGCCCTGCCGGAACTTACTGGCGCGGTACTGGCGGACGCCTTTCCGCAGACCGGTTCGGGCAGCGATATCGGCAGCATGGGGGTGGCGTCGGTGGGTTTTACGACCACGGACGACGGCGCAAGGACCTTCTCCCGCGTGACGGGGAACAACATCGGCCGGCGCCTGGCGATCGTGCTGGACGGCCGGGTGTTTTCCGCTCCGGTCATCCAGGGGCGCATACCCAATGGCCGGGGGGAGATCACGGGCATCAACTCGCTCGAGGAGGCCAGGGATCTCGCCATCGTGTTGCGCGCGGGCGCCTTGCCCGCTCCCATGGAGATCATAAGCAAATACGTCGTGGGACCGTCCCTGGGCGCGGACGCCATCAATTCAGGCAAGTGGGCCTCGATCCTGGGTCTCATCGCCGTCATGGTCTTCATGGCGGTTTATTACCGGACGGCCGGCTTCATCGCGAATTTCGCCCTGATTCTGAACCTCCTCTTTCTCCTGGCCGTCCTTGGCGCTTTCCAGGCTACGCTGACGCTGCCCGGCATCGCGGGAATCATACTGACCATGGGCATGTCGGTGGACGCCAATATCCTCATTTTCGAACGAATCAAGGAAGAGCTCAGGTCGGGACAGAAGACCATCCGGCAGGCCGTGGACAGCGGTTACGGGAATGCGCTGCGCACCATCGTGGACGCCAATATTACCACGCTGATCACCGCTTTCGCCCTGTACGAGTTCGGAACCGGCCCCATCAAGGGATTCGCCGTGACACTGGGTTTCGGCATCCTGATCAGCATGTTCACGGCCATATTCATTACGCGGTCCCTGTTCGACGCGCTCATCGACCGGTGGCAGCTCGCGCAGGTCAGCATCGGGAGAACCGATCCCTTCGGACGCCTGTTCTTCGGGTTCATGCGGTTCGGCAAGGCGGCGTTCGTCATTACCTGGTGCATCATCGTGGTCGGCCTGGGGACCATCGTCATACGCGGCGGAGTGGATTGGGGCGTGGACTTTCAAAGCGGGTCTCTTATCGAGCTGCGGTTCGATCCTCCGGTGGAGGTGCAGGAAATACGCGGCGCACTCGGTAACGTCACCATCGAGAACCAGGCGGTGGACCTGAGCCAGAGCGAGATCAAGGTGATCGGCGAGGAGGACAACATCCTGATCAGGGCGGCCGACAGCGAATGGAACGAGCAACAGATCGCATCCGCGGTTAAAACGACGCTCAGGGAACAGTTTCCCGAGAACCTCAAGGGCGACGAACAGGACTGGCTTCGCCAGGAATACAACGTAAGCCCGAAGATCGGCAAGGAACTCACGGTCGACGCCATGGGCGCCGTGGGGGCGTCGATCATCGGAATCGTCCTCTACATCACCATTCGGTTCCGGCAGGTCAACGGCTTCCGGTTCGGCATCGGAACGATCGTCGCGCTGATACACGACGTGCTCATCGTCCTGGCCATGCTCACCCTGGTGGGCGAGGAACTGACCATGGCGGTCGTTGCGGCCCTGCTGACCGTCGTGGGGTATTCAACGAACGATACCATCGTGGTCTACGACCGCATAAGGGAAAGCCTGGGCCGAACCCGGACGGAGGGGTTTTCAGGCGTGGTGGACCGAAGTATCAATGAATGCCTGAATCGAACCATGATGACGTCGCTCACCGTACTCCTGGTCCTGGTCTTCCTGCTGGCCGGCAGCGCGTCGACCAACTGGGGTTTCGCCCTGGCGTTGACCTTCGGCGTCATCACAGGAACCTACTCTTCGATCTTCATAGCCAGTCCCATCGTGGTCTGGTGGCAGAACTGGATTTCGAAGAAGCGAGAAGAAATCAGACGCGCCAGGAAATCACCGCGGTCGAAAGTCGCGAGCGCCGACTAGCGTAACCCGCAAATCCCATGTCGCCTGCCGAACGCATTGAAGTCCTGCGCCGGGATATCCGGTCGCACGATCATCGGTACTTCGTACTCGACGATCCGGTCATCAGCGATTACGACTACGACATGCTGGTGAACGAGCTGCGGGACCTGGAATCTGCCCACCCCGATCTGATCACCCCCGATTCCCCCACCCGGCGCGTCGGGGGGACGCCCTCTTCCACCTTTCCCGTCGTCCGGCACCCCGTGCCCATGCTTTCCATTGGCAATACGTACAACGACGAGGAGATAAGGGACTTCGACCGTCGCATCCGCGACATGCTGGGTCCGGAGAGCGAGTACGCCTACGCGGTCGAATTGAAGATTGACGGCGTGGCCGTCAGCCTGCGTTACGAAGACGGCGCGCTGGCCCTGGGCGCCACGCGGGGGGACGGCGAGCAGGGCGACGACATCACGGCGAACCTGCGGACCATCCGGTCCATTCCGCTACGTATTACAGAAAGGCAGTCCGTACTCAACAACATAGAGGTGCGCGGCGAGGTGTATATCCCGCACGACGGGTTCCGGGCACTGAACGAATTGCGGGCAGAACGGGAGGAACCGCTCTTCGCGAACCCCCGAAACGCCACGGCGGGCTCGCTGAAGCTACGTGATCCCCGCATCGTCGCCGAGCGACCGCTCAGGGTGTTCCTATACACGCTTCGTTTCGAAGACGAAGCCGGCGCACTCGCCGAACAGCCGGAACTGGACAGCCATTTCCAGAGGCTGGGCTGGCTGGCCGAACAGGGGTTTCCAACCAATCGGGAAGCGCGGCGATTCGCCGCCATTGGCGAGGTAATCGATTTCTGCCAGGAATGGGAAGACCGGCGATCGTCTCTGCCCTACGATATAGACGGCATGGTCATCAAGGTGGATTCCATCGGGCTGCACGGCAAGCTCGGCGCCACGATGAAAAGCCCCCGCTGGGCCATCGCCAGCAAGTTCGCCGCGCAGCGGGCCACAACGCGCCTCACGGACATCCGGCTCCAGGTCGGCCGGACCGGCGTGGTGACCCCGGTTGCCGAGCTCGAACCGGTATTCCTGGCCGGATCGACGATCAGCCGGGCCACGCTACACAACGAGAACGAAATCCGTGATAAAGAACTGCGCGTCGGCGACACCGTGGTCATCGAAAAGGGCGGGGACGTCATCCCCAAGATCGTCAAGGTCGACAAGAGCAAGCGGATGGGCTCGGCGGCGCAATTCAAGATGCCCACGGTATGTCCGGTCTGTGAATCGACGCTCGAGCGGGAGGGCGACGAGGTAGCGTGGCGCTGCAGGAACGAGGCCTGCCCGGCGCAGATGCAGGCGCGGGTCACCCATTTCACCGCCCGGAACGCCATGGACATCGAAGGGTTCGGACCGGCGGTCACCGAGCAGATCCTCGAAAACGGCCTGATCGGGGACGTGGGCGACATCTACGGATTGACCCGCGAGCAGCTCGGAGCGCTGGAGCGCATGGGCGAGAAGTCCGCGGACAACCTGCTGCGGGGCATCGAAACCAGCCGGGACCGCCCCCTGGACCGTCTCCTCTTCAGCCTGGGCATCCCCCACGTGGGCGAGCGGGCCGCCCGGCAGATCGCCGATCGCTTCCGGTCCATGGAAGGCATCATGGCGGCATCGGAAGAGGACCTGGTCGCCGTACCCGAGATCGGGCCGAAGATCGCCGAGAGCATCGTCTCGTTTTTCCGGAATGAGCGGAACCTCGAGATCGTCGGGAAACTCGAGAAGGCCGGCCTGAACATGGCCATGGCTGTGCCGGACGCGGCGGAGGGCGGCGCGGAGGGCGGCGCGGACGCGGCGGAGGGCGGCGCGGACGACCAGGTACTGGCGGACAAGATCGTCGTCATCACGGGGACGCTTTCCAACTACACCCGGGAAGAAATGGCGGGGCTGATTGCCTCAGCGGGGGGGCGGGTGACGTCCAGCGTGAGCAAGAAGACGGACTATCTTGTCTATGGCGAAAACGCAGGCTCCAAGCTAAAGAAGGCCCAGTCGCTCGGTGTACGGTTTCTAAACGAAGAAGAAATTGAAGCGCTACTTACCGGAAAGCAGTCGACATGAACAACTACGGCTGCCAGTCCATGGTGCGCCCTTTGAAGAAGGTGCTGGTCAAACGCCCGGGAGAAGCCTTTCAGAATCAGGACCGCATCGACGCCCAGTGGCGTTCCCTGGATTACCTGGCGAAACCGGATTTCAAGCGCGCGGTCGACGAACACCGTCGGTTCACTTCGCTACTCGAAGCGGCCGGCGCCGAGGTGGCGTGCCTGCCGGCCGACAGCCGGACGGGGCTTGACTCCCTCTACACGCACGATCCCGTGGCCGCGGTAACCGGACAGGGCGTAATCCTCGGCCGCATGGGCAAAGACGCGCGGATGGAGGAACCGGATGCTCTGGAAGACTGGTTTGCCGAAGCGGGCATCCCCGTCGCGGGGCGCATCGAATCTCCCGGCAGCGTCGAAGGCGGCGACGTGGTATGGCTGAAAGACGACCTGGCCGTCATCGGGCTGACGTACCGCACCAACGGCGAGGGAATCCGC
>JAPOOT010000103.1 GCA_026713285.1 Gemmatimonadota bacterium
CCAGATGTCGCTCCTCTCGCGGTCCGCACTCCAGATTCCCTCCAATGACGGTGCCGCGCCCGCCGGAAGCGTGACGTGCATCGCGGCCAACAGGGCTGCCAACCCCGTGACTCCACGCACGGATACCACCCCCGTGGTGGCCGCCGCGAACCAGAGCCTCTTATGCCATGGAGCCATCAATTGCAAGGAACCCCTGTCAATAGTCCACTTCTTCCTCTGCCAGCACCGGCTCGCCCCCTGCGCCGGGCATACCCCCGGCGTGAAAAGCGGTGATGGGTCCCTTCGGCGAGAGATCCTTGCCGGCAAGCCCGGGGAAATCCACAGGATAGCGAAGCGGCGACCAGCCGCCGAAGGTGTTTTCATGCTCGGACGTGATCAGCGTCTTCACGATACCGGCGTTGGTGATCGGGTTGACATATTCCCAGACGACTTCGCCGTCCGGCGCAATCTCGAGCAGCCGGCCGACTCGCGCAAGCTGAGCCATCGTATTGCCGTTGGGTAGTCGCTGAGTAGCCGAGCCATGATGGCTGTTGAAACCGTCGGTGGTGTGATACATCCACACGATCTGGCTGGAAAACAGGCGCGTGACCAGTTCCTGTTTTTCCTCGCTGCCCGGCATCACGGCCGTATAGCCGGCCTCCGGCGGATTCACGTAGTGATCCCGCACCACGCCGTTCGCATCCAGGTATGGATTGATCTGCAGGATTTCCGACTGCGGATCGGAATCGCCATCCGCGCGCGGCACCGACAAGCCGTTGTTGAAGAGCAGCAGGTCACCGGCACCGGGGAGTCCGTCCTTGATCCACTGGATATCGTGGTTACCGCCCATCTGTTTGTGGCCGGAGTATGCCTCCAGCGACCAGTTCTTCTTGGCGAAATGCGGGTATTCGCCCTGGCCGTAGATGGCAGGATTCCCGAAACGATACAGAAAGTCGCCTGCCTCGCTGGCCGAGAGGCGCAGACTTTCCTCGGGGTCGCCCGGCACAAAGGTGCCGTCGTGATCGACGATGTAGATTTCGTGCGTGCGGTTCGAACTGATGGCCAGATGACCGCTTTCCGGGTTGTAGTCGATGCCGTTCAGGTGAATATAGTCACGCGAAAACACGCCGAAGTTGACGTCCAGCCGGCCCGGAAAATCGGCAAGGCTGCGGCCTTCACCCACGTAATTCGGGGCATCGGGATGACGATCCTGCACCAGGTGATCGGTAAACCGGTATTCCCAGACCACGTCGCCGTTGCGGTCCACTTCGACGATGGCATCCAACTGGGTGCGCTCGTAACGATCCACGGCATCGGGGTCGGCCCCCAGCGCAATGACCTCGTCGTGGGTCAGGTCGACGTTGGCGATGTAGAGAAGCGTGTAGTCCCCGAGTTCCGAGTTGTATATCCGCAGGAAATCATGGTGGGGATGATAGGTCTCGCGTGTTTCGGTGTGCTCCCACAGGACCTTTCCGTCCCAGTCCACCTGGGTAAACGTCGCAGGCCCCCTGGCACCGAGCATCGTGCCGTCCTCGAGCAGGTACGCGTCGGTGAAGCCCGGCCAGTAGTTAACCACCTGCCCCGCCATATCCACCAGGTAGGTCCCTCTTACGTCCGAGACCCGCGTCCTGACGAAGAAATACCCGGGATATGCCTTCTGCGGATCCCAGTGGATCAATTCGGTCGGCCCCCGTGAGGCCTCGTAGGTAAACCCGACGACGCCGGCAAACATCCCGAAAAGGACACCAACAGAAACGCCCCAGACTTTCATTCTCATTATTCTCTCCCCCAATTGATCGTCCTGTGCCGACCTACTCGGCCACGACTCGCCCGATCAGCAAGTCCGGGTCCGCGTCCGCACGCGGCCGGAACTTCTGTACGCGCCCGTTGTTCACTTCGGCAATATAGAAGTTGCCTTCCTCGTCGGCGCTCATCCCGTGCACGCCCCACACGCCCCCGGGAAATGTGCCCCAGGTACCCCAGGAATACTGGAACATGCCGTCCAGATC
>JAPOOT010000292.1 GCA_026713285.1 Gemmatimonadota bacterium
CACCTTCATCAACTACGTCCGGGACGTGTGCAGCAGCCTGGCCTACCACGGGTTCAAGCGCATCCTGATCATCAACGGCCATGGAAGCAACACCTCGCCCCTCGACCTGGCCGCCCGACTTACCGTCATCGATTTCGAAGGGAAGATTTTGTGCGCCAGCGCCAACCACTGGGGACTGAGGCAGGCAAGGGAGGTGGGCAAGGCGCTACGCGACTCGGACTATGGCGGCACGTCTCATGGAGGGGAATACGAGACTTCACTATACCTCGTCCTCAAGCCCGATTTAGTCGAAATGGACAAGGCCGTGGACAACAGGAGTCCGCTGCCAAACAGTTTCAAGACCGATCTCCTGGCCGGCGGGCATCCCGAGGGGTCCGACGCCCGCATGGTGCCCTACTGGAGTTCGATATCGCCCAGCGGGGTCATGGGAGATGCCACAAAAGCGACGAAAGAGAAGGGAGAAAAGTTCCTGGAGGCGGCCATCAACGGCCTGATCGAACTGATTCGCGAGTTGCGTCAGACGCCCATACTGGAGCGGCGCGTCCAGCACGGCGATATTCCCGACACGAAATGGAAGATGACCTGAACTGAGGCGTGCGCGCAGCGAATACCCAGTGTACTGCCACGTATACTGGCCGTTCATTCTAACTGGTTAGTCGACGAACGAGTTGCGAGATCAGCCCCTTGACGGTTCGCTCATGCGTTCCCTGGCCTGCCGGCTCAACTCCGGCAAGTGATCGTCGTTGGCCATGACCTGCTCCAGGTGACGCTTGCGATCCAGAGAAGCGGTGCGGATCATCGCCTCACCGTATGCTTCGTCCAACCAGAAACGGGCACCGCCGCTGATGTAATCGCGCAGTTCCTGGAGGCGATGTTCGGGATAGCGCTGACACAGGTTCATGGTAAACATGCGCCGGTGCGTTCCGCCGCCGAACGCGGCATGCTTGGTGTTGTGGTTAAAGCAGACGATGTCGCCCGCCCGAGTCTCCAACGCCATCGCCGGCACATCCCGCGGGTCCGTATCCCACAAGGACGAACTCTCTCCGACATGCTGTTGCAACGCGTCCGCATAGACATCATCCCGCTTGTGGCTGCCGGGAATGACCCGCAGACAGCCGGTGTCCCGTTTTAGATCGTCCAGGTAAAAGGCGATCTTTATGTGCAGTGTTTCCGGGTGCCATCCATCGGAGTGCCACCGGGTATCTCCAGCGTAGTAATTCCCATCGCTGCCCATATAGTTGAAATTGTCGCCCAACAGACTGGTCGCAATCCCCCTGATCCGGTCGTCGTCCAGCAAGCTGGAAAGCCGATCGTGCTGGTCAATGAACGGCACTATACAGGAACGCTCCTTGCCGTCGTGGGGCCGCCCGTGATGGCCGCCCCCGCGACTTGCCCAGACCTCCTCGAAGTCGTTGATGATCTCGTCGATACGATCATCAAGCAGACCTGGAAACCCCAGGTATCCGAACGTGTCAAAGAAGGATAGTTGCTGCGCATTCAGTTGATATCCCATAACCAATACTCCTATGAACTCAGTGATCTTCGCCGTGTGGTTGACGCTCGATTTTTTCGCTAAATGGCGCTATGCAGGCACAGGGTCAGCTTTCGGCATGTCCTGCCGCGTGTTCAAAATTGAATTCCAAAGTATCGCCTAAAGGTACGTAACCGACCCTCGGATAGATGTGGTTGGAGGTCGGATTCGCCAGATCGGTAAACAGGCTACAGAACTTGTACCGTCCCGCAAGCAATTTCTTCGTCAACAGGTAAACGCACGAAGTCGCGTAGCCCCGACCGCGGCGTTCCGGTGGCGTGTACACCAGCGAGATCACCGTGCCGTGCTTCATGGGCCGGGATTCCCTGGCAATCGATTCCGGTCCCTCATGGTCCCAGACGTACAGATTCCTTTCACCAATGTACTTCCTCGCTTTGTCCATCGCCTTGCCGGGATCGGATTCTTCTCCTAACGCTTCCCGGGAGAAGCCCTCGATCCACTCCGACATTAACGGAAGGTCCTCCATCCCGGCCCGGCGCATGCGGCCCGGCGCAAGGGGCACGTCGACAACACTGCGCGCCTCGAATACCCGCAACCGAGTGGAAATCGTTGCGGCAAGCCCGGGGATGGCTTCTGACCAGCAATCCGCGAAACACAGTGATTCCCGTTCCGGTCCGACGACGCCGGGAACCATCATTTGATTGCTCCGCAGGTGTTTGACAAGCCGGTTCACGGCCGCTTCGATTTCAGTATCGAACCTGCTCAGGACGATTTTACGCGGTGGCGTCCTGACCGCTACGCCGACGGGGTTGCCGTTTTCCAGTATGCTCAGGAGCAGCGGTGGATCGTCGCCGAAGTACCGATGATCCCTGGCCAGCGTATGCGCCAGGCCCAGAGGCAGGTTGTTCTCGCTCTCGCGTAATTCCAGGCAGGGTCCGGAAAGCACGAGGAGTTCTTGCGCGTGATCATGTTGCACGATCTCATACATGAAGCAGCCTCAGGGTAGTTCGTACCTGATCCACCACCAGTAGTTTCCGATATGCACCTTGAGGTTCTTCGACAGGGGTTCGAATATGCGCCTGAATTCGTCTTCGGTCGGATCGTTCTCGACCATGACATATTCGGAGCCATCGGACAGCTGCCGTGTCATGAACTGGTCAGCGTGACCTTCAACCCGGAAAAGCCTGCTTACGGCGTCCGGACTCGTCGGCCGTGATGCTCGCATGAATACGGTGGAACCGCGCTCGAGCCGCCCGTGAAAACCATTCAGAAACTCAGCGTACCTCGAAAAAGGACAGGTATGCAGAAACCCAGATGCGAATCCGCCGTCGAAGCGCTCGCCTGAAGCTATGGATTCAAGTTCGAATGCGTCGCCGGCCAGGTAACTTACGTTGGACGGATTTTCGCTTTCTTTAGCGATGCTCAACATATTGGAAGCGATCTCTACGCCCGTGACAGATACCGCGATCACCGCGATTTCCCTGGTTGCCGATCCCGTACCGCTCGCAACCTCCAGCACCCTTCGGCCCCGCATGGCCTCCCGAGATTCCCGGATCATCCTGGCTTGTTCGTCCGGCAGATCAGGCGAGGGTCCCCTGGGGATCCCGTGCGGCATGTCGCCATGAACCTGCCGCAGGTTGTAATAGGCGATGGTCGCCCGATGCAGGTTCTCCGGTTTCAGCTTTTCAGGTACTGGCTGGATTCGCATAATCTGATTCAATCACGCAGCGTGCCTGTGACGCCGAGGTAAAGCTTGCCGTCGTGCCGCACGGTGAAATCCATTCCGCAGGTCACCGACATTCGGTTGAAATCGGCCCCTTCGAAGTACCGCTTGTAGATCTCGAATTTTCGTCCGTCATTGAGCGTACGCAACGTGGTCCCTTCCTTGGGCCGCGATCCGCGGTAGCGGGTCCAGCTGGAGTCCAGAATGAGCATGCAACCATCCGGCTTCATTATGTTTCGCACCTTGTGGAAAAACTGGTCGATCTGGCTGTCCGTAACATGACTGAGGAAGAAGCCCACCAGGACGGTATCGAATGACCTGTCTTCCAACGGCACTTCAAGGGCATCGGCCTCCACGAACGTGGTGATTGGCTCGACGCCATGCTCGCTCGCTTTTTCCCTTCCTTCCCGTAGCATGTTCTCCGACTGGTCCACGAGCGTAATCGCCGAACAATTGGGGGCGTAGAACTGAAGCCAGTAGCCCGTACCGCAGGGAATATCGAGGATGCTGCCGCGACAGTGGTCTCCAACGAGTTTACCCAACGCCCGGGCCTCTTCCTTGTATAGCTCCGGATCCGTGACCGTGCCGGGCGGCTTGCCCAGTGTGTAGATCTCGTCGAACTCGGCCGCCCGTTCATCGTAATACTCGTTCATGCTCTGTCGCAGGCTTGGGTTCATGGATGGTTCTCTCAAATAATGGTTATCTTGGCGGGCAGATCACACCGATTCGTCGTCAAGGAGATCGGCGTACCAATGACCTGACGGGATTCCGCGTCGAAAGCCATGTTTTTCACAAGTTCCGATGGGGTCACGGGGTAAAAAGGTAAGGGTAAGCGGGTTTCCCGGTTCTTCTATCTGTCGAGCCGGTCTGTTGTCATCAGTTTAAAAACAGTAGGATGCGAGTCAAGGACGCTTTTCATTGAGTCAGTAGCACAAGTTCCGCTGAATACCTCATTGAATGCCGGGATGGCAGAAACAGCCCGGAAAAGGAGATGCACGATGAGATCGCAAAACGAAGAAAACGACCGTCCCGAAGATAACGACCGTTCCATGGAACGCCCAAATTCCATGGAACGGCGACACTTCCTGAAAGCCGCCGGCATGACCGCAGGGCTGGCAACGTTCCTCGGTCCCGCTTCCTTCCGGGGAGTCGAGGCGGCGGTAAGCGAGATCTCGGATCTAACGCCGCGGGAGGCCGCCCGAGACGAAGCGCTCTGGAGCGAAGTCAAGCAGGCCTTTACCGTGAACCGAAGCCTGATCAACCTGGACAACGGCTATACCTGCCCGTCGCCCCGCGTCGTCACCGAAGCGGTTGTCAGGTACATATGGGAACAGGAACAAGGTCCGTACGGCCTGTACGTTCAAAAGGCCAGAGACCAGGCAGGTACCGTGAAGAGGTCCCTTGCGCGCCTCTTCGGGAGCAGTCCAGATGAAATCGCCCTCGTACGCAATACGACTGAGGCGATCAAGACGGT
Organism: Gemmatimonadota bacterium; assembly: GCA_026713285.1. GTDB lineage: Bacteria > JAAXHH01 > JAAXHH01 > JAAXHH01 > JAAXHH01 > JAAXHH01. Next base: position 4,690 of record JAPOOT010000292.1, read on the forward strand.
CCTGTACGGCATTCCCCTGAACCCGGGCGACGAAGTGCTCACCACGACGCATGATTACCCTTCCATGGTGAGTGTCCTGCGGAACCGGGAGAAGGAGGATGGGATCAAACTGGTCGAAGTGCCGGCACCCTTTCCCGCCGGGTCTATGGATGAACTGGTAAAGGCCGTCGAAGGCGGCATTTCCCCGAAAACCCGCGTGATCCTCATATCCCATGTCACGTACACCACCGGCCAGGTATTCCCGGTACGGCGCATCAGCGAACTGGCGCATCGGCACGGTATCGAAGTCGTCGTGGACGGCGCCCACGCGGTCGGCCAACTGGACTTCAAGGTCTCGGAACTGGGTTGCGATTATTACGGTACGAGTCTGCACAAGTGGCTCAGCGCGCCGAAAGGGACCGGGATGCTGTACATGAAACGCGATCACGTTGAGAAGATAGAGCCGTTGTACGGTCCGGCCAGGAGCCGCCGTTACAACCCCAGAACAAGCATGCTGAAGTACGAGTCCGTCGGAACGCTGTCCCATGCGCCGTTCCTTGCCATCGGCGAAGCCCTCGCCTTCCACAACGCCATCGGATCGAAACGCAAGGAAGAACGGCTCCGGTATCTGAAGAACCACTGGGCGGAACGGCTTCGGACGCATCCGAGGATTCAAGTATACACGCCGACGGCCCCTGAAATGAGTTGCTGTATTGCCGGGGTCGGGATTGATGGGGTCGATCCTACCGGGATGCGAGACTATCTATGGGATGAACATCAGATCCAGACGTCCCGGGGCCGTTACGACAGGACGGACTCCAGCCGG
>JAPOOT010000270.1 GCA_026713285.1 Gemmatimonadota bacterium
CGCATCGAAGCCTTCCGGGAAGGACGGGAGAAGATCCTGGCCGAAGTGCGCAAGGTGATCACCGGCCAGGAAGAGGTCCTGGAGCAGGTGCTGATCGCTCTGTTCGCGGGAGGCCACTGCCTCGTGACCGGCATGCCAGGGCTCGCAAAGACGCTGCTCATCAAGACCTTCGCGCAGGTATTGGACCTGGAGTTCCGGCGAATCCAGTTCACGCCCGACCTCATGCCAGCAGACATCACCGGAACGGAGATCCTGGAGGAGGACAAGGCCACGGGGCAGCGTCGGATGAACTTCATCAAAGGCCCGATATTCGGCAATATCGTGTTGGCCGATGAAATCAACCGCACACCGCCCAAGACCCAGGCCGCCCTGCTCGAGGCCATGCAGGAACACCGCGTGACCGCGGGCGGCACGACTTTCCAGCTGGATGAACCCTTCTTCGTCCTCGCCACCCAGAATCCCATCGAACTGGAAGGTACCTATCCCCTGCCCGAAGCCCAGCTCGACCGGTTCATGTTCAACATCCACATCGACTATCTGGAGGAAGACGACGAGGTGGCGGTGGCCCGCTCGACGACCTCTGCCGAAACGGCCTCGGTCGACACAGTCCTGTCGGGCAAGGTAGTCGGGGAGTACCAGCGGCTTGTCAGGGAAGTCCTTGTCTCCGAGCAGGTTGCGCGGTACGCCGTACGCCTGGCATCCTCGAGCAGACCCTCCAGCGGGGAAGCGCCGGATTTCGTCGAAAACTGGGTTTCGTGGGGGGCCGGCCTGCGCGCCTCCCAGTACCTGATCCTGGGCGCCAAGGCCAGGGCGCTGCTCGACGGCCGGGGACACGTTTCCTGCGACGACATCCGCTCACTCGCCCATCCGGTCCTGCGCCACCGCATCCTGACGAATTTCTACGCGGAGGCGGAGAAGATAACGCCCGAACACATCGTAGATCGGCTGCTCGGTACCGTTCCGGCGCCGCAGTCCGGCATGTAATCAAGCACTCAAGCGCAACGGCACTGCCATGGCTGAAGTCCCGCGGTTTTTGGATCCGAATCCCCTTTCCCGCCTGTCCTCGATGGAGATGCGCGCCCGCATCGTGGTCGAAGGATTCGTGTCCGGTCTCCACAAGAGTCCGTACCGGGGTTTCGGCGTTGAGTTCGTGGAATACAGGCAGTATACGCCGGGCGACGACGTCCGGCACGTGGATTGGAAAACCGTGGCGCGGTCGGACCGGTACTACGTCAAGGAGTACGAGGACGAAACCAACCTGCAGTGCGTGGTCTTGCTCGATTGCAGCGCGTCCATGGGTTATCGATCCGGGCAGTCCGGGCGGTCCGGGCGGTCCGGGCGGTCGGGGCAGTCAGGGCAGTCAGGGCAGTCCATGCGGTCCGGAGGATTGAACAAGCTCGAATACGGTTCGTATCTGGCGGCTTCCCTGGCACATCTGATCATGCGGCAGGGAGACGGCGTGGGGCTCGTCACCTTCGACCAGGCCGTCCGGGATTATCTCCCGCCCAGTTCGAAGAACACCCAGCTGCCGGCCATTCACACCATGCTCGATGGACTGCGCGCCTCCGAAGGGACCGATATCGGCAAACCCCTGCATGAACTTGCCGAATCGATATCCAGGCGGGGACTGGTCATCCTGATTTCCGATCTGATCGATGACGTCGATGAAATGATGAATGCCCTGATGCACTTCCGTTTCAAGGGACACGAGGTGCTGGTGTTCCATATCGTCGATCGGGAAGAACTCGATTTCTCCTTCACGGAGACGGCAAGGTTCGACGATCCAGAGACCGGCGAGCGGATCACGGTCACGCCTTCGGCCATTCGCGAAGACTATATGGATGCCGTCCGGACGTTCATGGAGTCGATCAGGACCGGTTGCGCAAAGATCAAGGTCGACTACGAGCGCATGGAAACCGAAAGACCGCTGGATTATGCGCTGTTCTCCTATCTGAGCAGGCGCATGGTGAAGCGATAAGGTAAGCTCCCGCATCGGGTTACGTCATGGATCTGGCCTTCCTCAACGTTACTTTTCTATTTGCGGCCCTGGGCGCGGCGATACCGCTGATCCTGCATCTGGTCAGAAGACAGCGGGCCGGGATCCATGTCTTCAGCATGGTCCGTTTCCTCGTCTCGACCCAGCGGGCCGTCGTTCGCCAGCAGAAAATCCGGCGACTTCTACTACTGCTGCTTCGCATGGCGGCCTGCGCGCTCCTGGCCGTGATATTCGCACGGCCCTTCGTCCGGGATCAGGACGAATCCTTCTTTACGGGCACCCAGCCTGAAGCAGTGGCGATTCTGGTCGATACTTCCTACAGCATGGCATACGGGAATCGCCTCGCCCTGGCCAGGCGCAGGGCCGCGGAAGTCGTGAATGCATTGCAATCCGGCGACCAGGTCGCCCTGCTGACCTTCGCCGTTCAGGCCAGGGTCGTGCGGGAACTCGGGCCGGACCATTCCGGACTGCCCGCCCTGTTGGACAACGGGATCAATTCTACTTTCGAAGGAACGGACTACGTTGAAGCGCTGCGCGCCGCCGACGATCAACTGAGCGGGGCGGACTTCGACAAACGCACCCTCTACCTGGTGTCCGATTTTCAGCAGTCCGGATGGAATCCGCGGTCGGCCGGATGGAAACTCAGTCCGGGCGTTCAGCTCAGGCTGATCGACGTCGGGGACGACCAGGATGGCAATACGGCCGTCACCGGGGTGGAAATACCGGCCGCGCTCTCGGTCGAGAACCGGACCCTCGACGTGGTCGTCCGGGTCCGGAACTACGGGCAGGCGCCAGTCCGGGACGAACTCACGCTTCGAGTCAACGGGAACGCAATCGAGAAGCGGCTGGTCGATATTGCTCCGCACTCAGGCCGGTTGGAGAACTTCAGGCACACTTTTGAACCGGCAACGAATACGGGCGAGGTGATCCTGGGAGATGACGAGCTACCGGTGGACAACCGGTTTTACTTCACCGTGAATGCGCCTGCTCCCGTACGGGTTCTCTGCCTGGAGGAGCGCAGGCGCCCGAACCGTCCGTCGGAAGCCGCATACTACCTGTCCCAGGCCCTGTCGCTGCGCCAGGATCCCCCGGTCGTGGTAGACGTGCGATCCCCCCGTGCGATGCCCGAAGTCGATCCCGCGCAATACGACGTGGTCATTTCGTCCAACCTGTCCGTCCTGCCGCGGAGCGCGAAGACCATGCTGACCGGCTATGTACGTTCGGGCGGAAGCTTGATAATCGCCTTGAATTCCGCCGTTTCTCCCGATATATTCCATTCGTCCTTCGGCGAACTGCTGCCCGGACGCATCGAGTCTTTGTCATCCCCAGACGCCCCACGCGACCGGTACCGGCTGTTGACCGGCGTGAACTACCAGCATCCGGTCTTTCAGCCCTTCTCCGGTCCCCGGCACGGTGATTTCGGCACGGTACGGTTTTACAGGACGGCCCGGTTCGAGCCCGACTCCTCGTCGTCGGTTCCGGCGCGGTTCGACGACGGCAGCGCCGCGGTAGCGGAGCAGTCACTGGGAAACGGCCGCACGTTCCTGGTCCTGACCACCTTCGATCTTTCGTGGACCGACTTTCCCATACGCGAGGTATTCGTACCTTTTCTATACGAGAGTATCGACTACCTGGCTTCCCGCGGGTCCATGCACGGACGCGGGACCGATTTGTACCGGCTGGCGGGGGAGGCCGTAAGACTGCCGGAAGATGCACGGCACGTTGAAGTTCCATCCGGCGAGCGGATCCCGGCGGAAGCGTCGCAGTCGGGAACGAAGCTGTTCACGCGGACGGAGAGACCGGGGTTGTACCGGGTACAGTCGGAAGGAGCCCAGCACGCTTTCGCGGTCAACCTCGACACCCGTGAATCCGACTTTACGAGGTTGGACATGGAATCCTTCGCATCTGCGCTGATCAATCCCGTGGCCCGGAGCCCGGAGTCGCGGGAAACGGAGACGCTGGCCAGGCTGGCCCTGGACGCCGAAGTGGAGCGCCGCCAGCGACTCTGGTGGTTTCTCGGATTCACGCTGATCGCACTGGTCCTCGGAGAAACTTTCCTGGCAAACCGAACGCACAGGTGACCCATGACATCTGAACGTTCCATCCTGCAAACCTGCCTGCGCAGCGTCCTTCGCCGCTGGCGTCTCATGCTGGTCTTCCGAGGCGTCTCGGTGCTCGCGATCGCCGGTGTGATGCTATTCATTTGTGGCGTGGCGGCCCTGCATTTGTTTGATCCCGCAGTATTCGCCCGCATCCTTTTCCTGGCCGGCGCCACGGGAGCCCTCGGTTGGCTCGCATACCGGTTCCTGCTCGTTCCGCTTCGCCGAACGCCTACGGACCTGCAGGTCGCCCGTTACATCGAAGAACGGCATCCCGCCTTGAACGACGCCTTCGTCAGCGCCGTGGAATACGGCCATGGTCATCTTCGAAGACCGCAGAAGGTCCTCATGGACCAACTTCTGGCGCACGTCGCCGACTACACCGAGCAGATCGACTTCAAAAAGATCGTAGACCGGAAGCGCTACTTTACCCTCCAGGCGGCTGCTGCCGGAGCCGCCCTCGTACTTGTCGGCCTTGTCCTCCTGGAACCCGGGTTTTTCGGCCGTTCCGCCCTTCGCCTGGTGTCGTGGACCCAAGCGGAACCGGCCGCTCCCGGAGGCATCCGTGTAGAGCCCGGCGACACGCGGGTCAGGCGGGGGGAAAGCCTGGACGTTACCGCCGTACTGGGCAGCGGTCTGACCCCGGACCCGAACCTGTTCGTCCGATTCGGCAATGGCGAAAACTGGTCGACGCTGGATCTGTATGAGACGGATGGCGAACGGACCTTCTCGAACCGCATCCACGGCATCAGCGAGGACGCCCGGTATTACGTCGCCGTGACCGGAACCCGGTCGAAAGAATTCCACATTGCAGCGATCGATCCGCCCTATGTCGAACGGATCGACGCCCGGTATGTCTTCCCGGCATACACTGAGCTGGCCGCGAAGGTCGAGGAAGACCGCGGGGACATCACGGCGCCGGTGGACACGCGGGTCGCCCTGCGCATCACGGCGAGCAAGGCGGTGCGTTCCGCCGAGTTGCGCTTCAGCAACGGTCGCGCGTTGGAACTCGCAGTTACCGGGACAGACCTCGGGGGATCGTTCGTCGTGCGCGAGGATCTCTCCTATTCCATACACCTGGTGGACTCGGACGACTTCGCAAATGACGACCCGGTGGAATACTACGTCCGGGCGCTGCAGGACCGGGCGCCCAGGGTGACCATCCTCGAACCGAAGCGAGACACACGGGTTTCTCCTGTCGATGAAGTGACCATCCGCGCCGAGGCCGTGGATGATTTCGGCCTATCGACCTTCTCTCTCAATTACGCGGTGAACGGCGGCGAGGAAGTCCTGGTGGACCTGGGCGCGCCGCAGGACGAATCGAGCGGCACGGTCTGGGAAGGGGAACATGTGGTCTACCTGGAGAATCTTTCGGTCCAGCCGGGCGATTTCGTCGCCTATTACGCGGCGGCGGGTGATCGCCGGAGCGAGGGCGGCACGTCCGCGACGGACATATACTTTATCGAAATCACGCCTTTCGATGCGTCCTACCGGCAGGGCGAGGGCGGAAGCGGTGGCGGAGGAGGAGGCGCCGGGAACGACGTGATGCAGACGAGACAGCTTTCTCGCAAGCAGAAGGAGATCATCTCGGCCACGTGGCGCGTAAAGAGAACGCTCGCGTCAGTCCCCGGGACGGAGGTAGCGGAAGACCTCGAGGCGATCGCCGAGGTCCAGGACGCACTTAGGAGCCAGGCGGATGAAGCGCTCGCGTTCATGCGGTTCACGGTCGGGATTTCGAGTGAGTCCATGGAAATGGTCGAAACGCTGGAACTGGCGCTGGAACCGATGTCGGGCGCCTCCGAAGCGCTGCGGTCCGGTTCGGTCGACGATGCCCTGGTCCACGAGCGTTTAGCGCTTATGTACCTTACGAGGCTCGATGCGCTGATGCGGGATTTCACGGTGAACAGGGCACGCGGCATGGCGGGCAGGGCTCCGCTGGACTTTTCCGACACCTCCGAACTCGAGCTGGAGGATGAAAGGAACAGGTACGAGGAACCCGATCAGCCGGCCCTGGATCGTCAGCGGGAGCGGAGCATCGAAGAGCACCATCAACGCGTCCAGGACCTGGCCCGGCGCCAACAACAACTGAATAACCAGCTCCGGGAGCTGACGGAGGTGGAAGATCGCCAGGAAGCCGAACGCCGCAGGGAATTGGACCGTCTGACCAGGACGCAGCGTGAGCTCAGGGAAGAGACGGAGGAAATTGCGCGAACGCTCTCCGGGAACCGGACCGATCCGGCCAATCGGGACCCGCGATCGGGCTCCCCCGGTCCCATGCTGGAGCAAGCGAACCAGGATCTGCGTGACAGCTCCGAGTCGATGGGCGAAACGATCGAGCAGCTGCGCAGGAACCAGCTGCGGCCAGCAGCGGAAGACGGCGCTCAGAGCGCACAGCATCTGGCCGACGCGTCCAGACAACTGCAGCGGGCGCAGGGGGAGTCGCTGGAGCGGCTGGCGCGGGAAGCGGTCAAACAGGCGGATCAGCTGGCTGTCCGGCAGGAACAACTCGAACGGAACGTCAACGCGTTGAAAGAGGAGAAGGATAACGGCTTCGAGGGTATCATCAACCGTTTGGACGCGATCGAATCGCGGCGCGGCGGCCTGGACCTGGAGTCGGATACGCGGCGCCTGGACCGTTTTGTGCGCGAACGGTTGAGGGGGGTCGAAGCGGCAAAGGACGAAATCCGTTCCGACCTCGAACGGCTGGAGGGCGACCTGGATCACCTCGCCCGGAGTTCGTCCCGTGCGCAGGCCGGGACGGCGGCGGCCGCGGATCGGGCCAGCGAGATGATCGATGACGAGCGGCTGATAGAACAGATCGAGCAATCGAAGCGCCTTTTGAGACGGGACACCCTGGACCGGTCCGCCCTCAGGGAATCGGAAATCTCCGAAGCAATGGACCGGCTGGCGGAACAGGTCCGTACCGCCCGGGACAAGCTGATTACCCGGGACATGGATCACCTGTCCAGTACGCAGGAAAGCGCGCGGGACGCCATGTCCGAATGGCAAAACCTGCAACGGCAGCTTTTCAGATTGAACCGCGGCATTCCCAATACCGAGACCCTGGACCAGATTTCCCGGGATTACCAGCGTCAGTTGCAGCGCCTTCAGGATCTTTCGGGCCAGGTTCCGCAGATGTCCGGGGAAACGCGGCAGTTGCAGAACGATCTGGACCGGGCGCGCTCCCTCGGCAATGAACCGTGGAAGATCGACCGGGGCCAATGGAACGAACTCCATCTCAACCTGGCCCGCAGTCTTGGTGATTTTTACGACGGGCTGCGCGCGGAGGTAAGGGACATGCGCCGAAGGGAGCGTCTCTACCTGGCCCGGGAAGAGGATGTCCCCCCGGGATACAGGGACCTCGTGAACGACTATTTCGAGAAGCTCTCAAAGAACGGAGACAGCAACTGAAGGCATCGGCCGGCGGTCCCGGAAACCTTAAGACCGCGGCCGCCTGTATCTCCACACCATGCCCACCGCATTAATCAGCCATCCCGATCTCCTGCTGCACGACACAGGCTCATTCCATCCCGAACGGCCGGAGCGCATTTCGTCCGTCCTTTCCCACCTCGGCGTGTCCAGCGACGAATCCAGCAACGAATCCGGCGACGAATCGAGCGGCACGAACCGGACCGGCCTGGTGCGCCTGTCGCCGTCCGTAGCCGAGGAAGCCCGGATCAAGGCGGTCCACGATGCATCGTACGTCGACGCGGTAGCGGCCTGGTGCGCGGAGGGGTACCGGAATCTGCCCACCGGGGACACGACCCTTTCTTCCGCATCCGAGACCGTGGCCCGAATGGCTGCCGGCGCGGCAATACGAGCCGTCGACGCGGTACTGTCCAGGGAAGCGGACCGGGCATTCTGTGCCATCCGTCCTCCCGGGCATCATGCCGAATCCGACCGGGGGATGGGCTTCTGCATCTACAACAACGCCGCCGTCGCGGCCCGTTACGCCCAGTCCCGCTTCGGGGTGGAACGGGTGGTCATCCTGGACTGGGACGTCCACCACGGAAACGGGACCCAGGAGATTTTCGAGGACGACCCGTCCGTGTACTATATCAGCGTTCACCAGTCACCGCTCTATCCGTTTACCGGTGCTAAGTGGGAAAAGGGCAGGGGAGAAGGGACGGGGTACACGATGAACGTCCCGGTTGCCGCGGGGTCCGGCGACGCGGTTTTCGTCGACGTGCTGCGCGGGCAGATCATCCCGGCCATGAAGTCCTACCAGCCGGATCTCCTCATTCTTTCGGCGGGATTCGACGCCCACGTGGACGACCCGCTGTCCGGCACCCTGGTCACCGACGCGGGATTCCAGACCATGTCGCGCGTCCTGATGGACTTCGTGGACGACGCTTGCGGGGGCCGCCTCGTTTCCGTGCTGGAGGGCGGTTATGATCTTGAAGTCCTGGGCCGGTGCGTCGCGGACCACGTAGGCATGATGGCGTCCTGAGATAACCTGCCGCGAATCGGCAGCACACGTGTTGACAGGCCGGTCATACAGGCCGGCGGACACCATGCCAGGGCATTGCCCTGAAAGTTGGAGGAACCAGGTCGTGCGCTACAGAACCCTGGGTCGTACCAGACTGTGTGTTTCCGAAGTTTCCCTCGGAACGGTAGAACTGGGTATGGAATATGGGCTGAAGGAAGACGGCGAATCCAGCGTACCAGCGGAGACCGTAGCCAGGAACCTGCTGAACCGGGCAATCGATTCGGGCGTGAACTTCATCGACACCGCGGCCCAGTACGGCAACAGCGAGGAGATCATCGGCCGGGCGCTCAAAGACCGACGGTCCGAATACGTGCTCGCCACCAAGTGCATGCACCGGCTCGATGAAGGACTCGATTACCCCGGATCGAGACGGAGCGTCTCCGACTCGATAGACCAGAGCCTGTCCAGGCTCCAGACGGGCCACATCGACCTGCTCCAGATACATGGCCGGGACAGCATCGAGCTGGAACAGCGGATGATCAGGGACGGCGAAGTGATGGATGAGCTCGAGAAAGCCCGAAAGGCGGGCAAGGTGCGCTATTTAGGTTATTCGTCCTACAGCGAGGATGCCGCGCTGGCAGCCATCGAGGACGGACGGTGGGACACGATTCAGATCGCGTGCAACATCCTGGACCGGCGTTACCTGAAACGCGTCATTCCCGAGGCACGCAGGCGCGGCGTGGGGGTCATCGTGCGATCCGCACTGCTGAAAGGCGCCTTGACCGAGAAAATCAGGTTCATGCCGGAAAAGCTGAAGCCCCTCAGCGAGCACATCGACCGGCTGGTCGAAATCCAGTCAGCGACCCCCTACAGTCTGCCTGAACTGGCCCTTCGCTTCGTGCTTTCCATCCGGGACATCTCCACCATCATCGTGGGCGCCGACAGGATGAAATACCTGGAAGAAGCCGTTTCCACGTCGGATGGCCTGGGGCTGAGCGGGGAGTTGCTCTTGAAGCTGGACGGCATGTCGCTGGAAGACCCGTTCCTGCTCAATCCAGGCAATTGGGGCATTCCCTGAAAGCCGCCTCGCGGCCAGTACCGCCGAAAGCCCTGGATTCAATCCATTTTGCGGTACACCCCGACCACCTTCCCCACGATGGACACCTCATCGGCAATTATGGGTTCCATGGTCGGATGGGCGGGCACGAGCTCGAAGCGGTTGTTGCGGCGATAGAACCTCTTGACCGTGGCCTCGTCGTCCAGCATCGCGACGACCGTTTCACCCGTCTCGGCCACGGGCTGCTCGCGGACCAGGACGTAATCGCCGTCCATGATGCCGTCTTGAATCATGCTGTCCCCTTGTACCTCCAGGGCGAATACATTGCCGTCCTGCTTCACCATGCCGACTGGAAAAGTCATGTACTCATCGATGTTCTCTTCGGCAAGAATCGGCAGTCCCGCGGCTACGCGGCCGAGGAGGGGAACCCGAACTACGTCATCTGCGCCCGGCGCCCCGGTATCCCTTGAACCCACGATTTCTATCGCACGGGGCTTCATGGGGTCGCGCCGGATATGGCCTTTTTTCTCGATCGCCCGAAGGTGATCGTACGCCGCGCGGGTACTGATCCCGAAATGCTGTGCGATCTCCCTGACACTGGGTGGATACCCTATCCGGCCGACATTTTTGCGTATATACTCATATACGTTCTGCTGCTTGGCCGTTAGCGTTTTCATGAGGATGAACTCCTGAGCTTCAAGCAGACGTTATTGCGCTTCTGAGGGAATATGACCGAGGATTATACACAACATACGGTTAGTCGTCAAGCGATTATTTTCGATTCCGTCATCCGTCCGCATTGATCACGCGATTGGATTTATGCTCAGGCCGGCGCTAAAAATACATGTGCATGGACCGGCGTCGGGTTTATATTGAGTCGACCCTTAAGCGCCAGGAAAACAGGAGACCCCCATGCCCGTCAACGAGATGATCCATACCATGCTGGAGGAATTGCGGCAGATCGCCGA
>JAPOOT010000236.1 GCA_026713285.1 Gemmatimonadota bacterium
AGCCGGGAATGATGATCTCAGGGCCCGTGTGCAGGATCTTCGTAATACCGAGTTCGGCCGCCGCCTTCATCACGTGCCATGCGCCCCGGACGGACACGGCGAAACTGGCCACCGGGTCCTGCCGGACCACGGTCCAGTTCATGATGGCGTCCATGCCGCGGGCGGCTTCCAGCACCTGCCCGTAATCGCCCATGTCCACGTGCTTCGTGGGCTTGCCACCCGGATGGGGACGGATATCGGCCAGGCACAGATTGTAGTGTTGCTCCAGGCCTGGGATGATGTACGGCGCGATGTTGCCCGATGCGCCCAGGAGGAGGACGTTTTTCATGGGTTTGCTCCCTCTTTAATCGTTTGTCCGGACCGCCATACCAGGTGATCGGACGGCCGTCTCCGCACCCGTTCAATCCATTTTCGCGATCACGTCCCGCAACACTTCTTCCGCCGTCTCCAGGAGACGGTCGACGTGGCCGTCCGTGTGGACCAGGGACAGATAGATCTTCTCGTAGGGACTGACGAAGAGCCCGCGCTTGATCATCTCGACGCCGAAGACATAGGCCTTCTGCTTGTCGGCGCGAAACATGGATCCGTAGTCGACGATTTCCTTCTCGCCGGTGAACAATATCTGGAGCACGGGCCCTTCACCGCCGACGAGGAGGGGGACCGAAAGCCGCTCGCCCATGGCCGTGATCTCCCGGGTAACGCGGTCGCCCATGGCGAAAAGCCGCTTGTAGGTCCCGGGCTGTTCCAGCACGTCGAGGGTGGCCAGTCCGGCGACGGCGCCCACGGGATAGCCGTTGAAAGTGCCCGATGCGATGACCCGTTTCGGATCGTCGGCCGGACGCCAGCCGTTCATGACGTCCATCACGTCCGCCCGGCCGCACATGGCGGCCAGGGGATATCCGCCGCTGATCGTCTTGCCGTATGCCGCCAGGTCCGCGGTCACGCCGTAACGTTCCTGGGCCCCGCCCCAGGCCATGCGGAAACCCGTGACAATCTCGTCGAAGATGAGGACGATGCCGTGCCGGTCGCACAATGCCCGCATGGCCTCGAAGAAACCCGGACGGGGCAGGATGCATCGCTGGAGGGGCTCGATGACGATTGCGGCGAGTTCGCCGTGGTGGCGTTCCACGATTTCGGTGGCCCGGCCCACGTCGTTGAAGGGCGCGGCGAGCATGTCCGCCGACCATTTCCGCGGAATGCCGCCGCCGTCCGGCAGGGTGTCGGGATAGTCGCCGGGATCCAGCGTCCTCGCCCCGTGCAGTGCCGAGTCGCTCACGCCGTGCCAACCCCCCTCGAAGCGCAGGCAGCGGTCGCGGCCCGTGAAGGCCCGGGCGGCCCGCAGGGCGAACTGGATCGATTCGGATCCGGTGATCACCAGGCGGACCTTCTCCCCGCAGGGCGAGGCGTCCGCCACCCGTTCGGCCAGCCGGATGGCCGGCTCGTTGAGGGCCATGAAGGTGGTGCCCCGGGCTACCTGGCGGGTCACCGCCGCCACGACTTCCGGATGGCCGTGACCGAGGATCATGGGGCCGGAACCCAGAAGGAAGTCGACGTATTCGCGCCCGGAGGCGTCGTAGATCATCGCGCCATCGCCGTGGGTTACCACAAGGTTGGCTTCCGGCGGCAGACGGAATTCCCCGTTCGACCCGCCGACGAAGACTTTTTCCGCCCGTTCGATCCATGCGGTCTGTGACATGCGTTTCCCTTCGTGCAAT
>JAPOOT010000361.1 GCA_026713285.1 Gemmatimonadota bacterium
GGCCTGTTGCCTACTATGTGATGAACGGCTGGCTAGACAGCTTCGCTTACAGTACGGGCCTTTCACCCTGGGTTTTCGTGCTCGCCGCGGCGCTTGCGATAGCCGTTACGATGCTGACGGTAAGCTACAAGGCCATCAGCGTCGCCCACACCGATCCCGTGGACGCGTTGCAACACGAATGAGCCGTCGGCGCCCCGCCTGGATTTCTGGTTTGACGACCTCCCCTTGCAACTGTAGATTCCATCGACTCGTAGGTACAAAACGCGGGCGAGTGTCACCGTAACTTCAAGCGACCATTGGCTCGCGCATCGCGGCGCACCGCGCAGATCTGCCATGCCGACCGAGAAAGACAGCGCTGATCGTGGCTACCCAAAACTATGCTTCGCTGCCTTACACCGAACCGGACAACCTCGTCCGGGATTTCGCCAGTCGCGGCATCGTCGCCCTGCCGCCTGAAAGTCTGGGCATCCCCGCAGAAATCCATCATCGCATATACACGCTGGAAAAGCAGGCCTACCTGGCGAGAAAGCCGGTAACGCCGGGCGGCATGCCGGACGTGCTGAAGGTCATCAACGCCCCGGGCGTGGTCGACGCCTGCAACCGGATCGTGGGACGAAACTGGGCCATCGTCCCTTTCACACACAACGCCTCATTCGCAAGCGGCGCCCGGGACCAGCACTGGCACAAGGACGACAACAGTCCGTACAACGGCCGCAAGCAACGCCATCATCAGGCTGTACAGATCGAAATGCTGTACTATCCCCAGGACGTGAGTGAAGTCATGGGGCCGACGGCCACCATACCCTACTCCCATTACTGGACGTTCAATCACGAAGAGAACCATGATAATTTCGCAGGGGCCGATCACCTCGATTTCGAATATCAGATCAGCGGGATGGAGGGCGTCCCGGTCAGCGGTCCAGACTCCGAATACGACTGGGAGGACGTCGTCCAACGGCGCACGGCCCACGACGTCCGCATGCGGGAAGCGGTGGCCAATACGGGATGGCCCCTCGTGAGACCCTTCGAGGCCGCGCCGCTACGGGCGGGAAGCGTGCTGCTTTACTCCCACAACACGTTCCACAGGGGAAACCACAGGCGCGACGACTGGAAACTGTGGGACAGCCTTCCGCGCTTCATGTGGCGATTCTGGATCTACCGAACTACCGAACCGGCCATACGCGATGGCGATGATCCCGGGGAAACCGCTTGGCGAAGCCTCGGCGCGGACCCCTTAACCGGTGTTGACCTGCGGTCGGCCGATGACGACGTGACGGTTGTCTGGCGCTACCACAACTACTGGATGCAGACCGGGAAAACACCCCCGCCGAGACCCGAAGCCGATTCGCAATCCATTGCGGGACGGAGAACCGAGGCTCGGGATCTGAACGTGCAGTTGCACGCCATGGGAGAGGAGTCGGAACCTCTCCGTATCGGCGCGGCCTACAAGCTCGCTTCGATCGGGGACGACGCACTGGCGATAAAGCACCTCGGCGAGGCGCTGCACAGTCATAGGGAAAGCGTACGCCGGGCGGCGACTTACGGCCTGATCGCCACAGGAGAGCAGGCCACGGCCACCTTCATCGAAGCGACGAAGTCACCGGTCAAATGGGTCAGAAAGGCCGGCGTATACGGACTGGGCGACTGCGCGCCGCTCACCGACGAAGTACTGGCATCCGCAACTTCGCTCCTCCACGGTGATCCGTCCGTCTACGTCCGTGCTGTAGCCGCCGGAACACTGGGCTGCCTGGGACGGCGCGCCGCGGGAACGGGTACCGGAACGTCCCTGATTCCCCGGTGCCTCGCTGCGCTAGTACGCTGCATCGAGCGCGAAGAGAACCGGCTGAGCATGGACCTTGCACAGCAGCGTAGCATCAAGTTCGCGCGACCCACCGACGCGTGCGACGTCTGTGAAGGAAACGGCGTCGACATGGGCCTGGATCGGTTCGAACCGGTACGATCGGCGGTTCGGGAAAACGCCTTGTGGTCCATGGTCATCCTTTGTTCCCATGGAGCTTACCTGGCGGGCGATGCCCTGGTTTCCACCATCGAAGCCTTGAAAATGGTGGTGCGCAACGATAAAAACGTCATCTGCGTCGGATTCGCCATGGACGCCCTCAATCGCCTGGCGAACCTGGAAACCACCGGGCCCTCGCCGGCCGCGCTCGACAGACTGCGTGCAGACCTGCTTCAGATTCTCGGCGAACCCCCCATACGGTGCTGGGAAGCGCTCGTTCGGGGCGGACTGAGTACGGAGTTTCTGGCCGCGTTCTCCGAATCCGGATAGACTCGCAAACCTGGTTTTCGTTTCACTGTCTACGCGGAGCACGGTACTCCTCGGACCGTACCTGCCAACTTGTTTCGAGGGCGATACCCGTGCCGCATATCCTCGTCGACGACATCGTCAAGACCTTCCGTATCGCCCAGCGCCGATCCGGGCTCTGGGGGGCTTTCCAGGGCGTCCTTCGCCGTGAATACAGGACGATTAAGGCCCTGGACCGCGTCTCCTTCGAACTGGCGCAGGGAGAACTGGTCGGTTATATCGGACCCAACGGGGCGGGCAAGTCCACGACCGTTAAAGTCCTCTCCGGCATCCTGGTGCCCGATTCGGGAAGGTGCGAGGTCGATGGACGCGTCCCATGGCGAAACCGGATCGCCAACGCGGCCAACATCGGCGTGGTGTTCGGCCAGCGGACCCAGTTGTGGTGGGATCTGCCCGTTATCGAATCTTTCGACCTGCTTCGGGATATCTACCGGATCGGAAGCGTCGAATACGAGCGGGCCAGGGACGAGCTCGCGGCGCTCATGGATCTTGAACCGCTGTACGATATCCCGGTGCGTCAACTCAGCCTCGGACAGCGCATGCGGTGCGACCTGGCCGCGGCCCTGCTGCACGCACCCTCGGTGCTCTTCCTGGACGAGCCCACCATCGGCCTGGACGCCGTGTCAAAACTTGCCGTACGGGATTTCATCAAGCGGCTGAACCGGGAACGGGGCGTTACCGTCGTGCTGACCACCCACGACATGGACGATATAGAGGCCCTGTGTGAGCGCGTGATGGTGATCGGTCACGGGAGCATTCTGTCCGACAGCACGCTGGACGACCTGCGCTCCCGCGTCACCCGGGAACGTCGTCTCATCATAGATCTGCTCGACGATGGCCAGACGATCGAGGACCCGGACGTCGACTTCATCTCGCGAAGCGGAAACCGCGTCCACCTGCAGTTCGATCCGGATCGCGTTCAGACCGCGGCCCTGATCAGCCGGATTACGGCGAAGTACGCCATCAAGGACTTGTACGTAGAGAACCCGCCGATAGAAGAGATCATTTCCCGGCTGTACGACGAACACGAACTCCGCTGAAATCCTGGCAGGCATGATACATTCCTTTGTACTCCCGTATACCGCCGTGCTATCTGCGCGGTTCCGGATGATCCTCCAGTACCGGGCCGCGGCCATTGCCGGCTTCGTCACGCAGATCGGATGGGGCGCGATCCGCGTCATGGCCATGGAAGCCTTTTATCGGTCCACGAACGCCCCCCAGCCTATGAATCTCGAGGACGTCGTGACCTATATCTGGCTGGGCCAGGCCCTCCTCGGTCTGCTGCCGTGGAATCCCGACACGGAAGTCCGCGCCATGGTCCGCTCCGGCACCGTGGCCTATGAGCTGGTCCGGCCCGTAAACCTCTATACCTACTGGTTCTCCCGTTCGCTGGCATTCCGGATCGCGCCGACGCTGATGAGATCCATCCCGCTTGCGTTACTTGCGTTGTTGTTTTTCGGGATGCAGCCTCCCGCATCGCCCGAGGCGCTGGTCGTCTGGGTGGCGGCGACCCTCGGCGCGGTATTGCTGAGTGCGGCGCTTACCGTAATCCTCACGATTACGTTAATGTGGACGATTTCGGGGGAAGGCGTGGCCTTGCTTGTCTCGCCGGTCATCTATATCCTGGCGGGAATGGTCATCCCCCTGCCGCTCTTCCCAGACTGGGCGCAATTCGCCCTCGAAATCCTGCCTTTCCGCGGCATTTGCGACGCTCCGTTCAGACTGTACATGGGCCATATACCAATCACGGAAGCCTGGACCGTCCTGTTACATCAATTAATCTGGATCATAATCCTGATGGCATTCGGCGCATGGATGCTCTCGAAAGCGACCCGTCGCCTGGTCGTTCAGGGAGGATGACGGATGGCTAGCCCACTTGCGCTGTACACCCACTACGTGAGCATTTCACTGCGCAGCCAGATGCAGTACCGGGTTTCCTTCATACTGGGTACGATGGGACAGCTGCTCGGCACGGCGGTGGAATTCATCGGAATCCTTGCCCTGTTCGACCGTTTCGGGAGCCTGAGCCAGTGGTCGCTTGCCGAAGTCGCCTTCTTCTACGGGCTGGTCAACGTGGCTTTCGCCGTCACCGACATGTTGTCCCGCGGCTTCGACCACGTGGGCGACCTGGTGCGCACGGGCGAGTTCGACCGCATGTTGCTCAGGCCCCGGAGCACCGTGCTCCAGTTGATCGGGCAGGAATTCACGCTGAAACGGTTCGGACGGTTTCTTCAGGGCGGCGGTGTCCTGCTCTGGTCGGCGCTCTACCTGGACATCGCGTGGTCTCCGGCGGTCGTGGCCCTGACCGCGGTAACCGTAATCTGCGGCGCCTGCTTCTTTCTCGGCCTTTTTATCAACATCGGCACGCTGTCCTTCTGGACCACGGAGACCCTGGAACTCATGAACGTGTTGACCTACGGCGGTATCGAAGCCTCCAAATACCCTCTGGCCATCTATCGGACCTGGTTCCGCAGGTTCTTCACCCTGGTGATCCCCATGGGATGCGTGACCTATTTCCCGGTCCTGGCCATTCTCGGCCGGCCGGACCCGCTCGGCACGTCTCTCGCGTTTCAATACACCTCCCCTTTATTCGGCTTGCTGTACTTTGTGCTGTCGCTGTTCATCTGGCGACTGGGCCTGAGGCATTACCGTTCGACCGGAAGCTGACGCGCACTCCCGTTCACGGGGACGGAGCATGCGCGTACAGCGCCCCCGAGGGCAAGGGAGTCGTACCATCAGAATGCACCGTCGTTCTTGACGATACCGCGGGTCCCTTATTTATTGGTGCGGTATGGCGAACGACAGACAATACCGATCGAATACGCGCTTCGTGGGCACACGCGGCGTCAAGGAGTACCGGGCCAGCATACCCGAGTGGGTGAATGAATCCGATACCGTCCTCGAAATCGGCTGCGAATGGGGCACGACGACCCGGATCATCTCCGACCACGCCGAGGCGGTCATCGGTACCGATGTCAGTCCGGAAGTAATCGAACGGGCCCGGGAACGCCACCCCCACATCCGTTTTGAAGCGCTGGACGCATTCGACGTACGGGCGGCGCTCGAATTGAACGTGGATTTCACCAAGATCTACATAGACATGTCGGGCATATCCGGCTACCGGTCGCTGCTGGACCTGATCGCCCTGCTGAACAGCTATGCCGCCGTATTGAGACCGGAAGCGATCGTGGTCAAGAGCGGCGCCTTGAAGCACTTCGCATCCCGATGCATCCCGTTCAAAGGGTGATGGAGCCTGGTATGCACGACCACGTAACCAACGGCGGATCTCCCGTTCCGACAGGTCGAA
>JAPOOT010000105.1 GCA_026713285.1 Gemmatimonadota bacterium
AAACCGAGGAGTTGCCGTAATGAAACTGATCCCCTACCTGGCCTTCAACGGCGAGTGCGAAGCCGCGCTGACCTTCTACAGGGACTGCCTGAACGGCCATATCGAACGTACGATTTATTACACGAAGGATCAGGATATCGGCATGGAGATTCCCGACCATATGGTGGGCCAGGTCATGCACATGGCACTGACTGTCGGCGACGACGCCATCATGGGGTCGGACCATATCGAACCGGTGTCCAAAGACGGCAACATCACGCTCAACTTGGAATTCAGCAAGGTGGAAGACCAGGAGGCGGCCTTCGACGCGCTGTCCGAAGGCGGTGATGTGACCATGCCGCTTCAGGACACGTTCTGGAACGCCCGATTCGGTACGCTGACAGATCAATTCGGTACCAGGTGGACACTCAACTGTCATATCTAAGCCGTATCTAACGTGGGAGCAAACCCTATGAGCAGGCTTAAGCTGGGGGCCATTTCGGGACTGGCGCTGGGGTTTCTGGACGGGCTATCTGCCTTTTTTGTGCCCGGGACCGAGGGCATGATGACCGAAATCATCGCGTGGGGAACAGCGAAAGGTCTTTTAACGGGGCTTCTGATCGGCCTGATCGCACGAAGTGTCGGTGGCGTAGGCAGCCTGGTCCTGGCAGGCGTTGTGGTAGGTGCGGTGCTGTCGATTCTCGCCGCGGTACCCACAGGTTCCTATTTGGAGATTGTGCCGTCGGGCATCGTGATTGGCTTGGTGGTGGGCCTGATCGTGTCGAAATGGGGCAAATAGCCACTCCGTCAGGTGCCGTGCCTGCAGGGCTCCTCCCCGCACGGCACCGCCGACGAATCCTGGTTTTGACCACCACACCAGCGTTATCAGCAAGTATCGACGGCGCCATGGGCGCGGAGGAGATCGGCCAGGTCATCTCTTCTGTTGAAACCCGTTAGCTTTTCCAACCTGTCCAGCGGCGTGAGGCCAGCGTGATTACGGGCATTGACGTCCGCGCCTCGCCTGACGAGAAGCCGCAGGATCTCCCCGGAATCCACCATGCTGTTGTCCACGTCGAGACAGTGCAGCGGCGTGTTGCCGCTGGTATCTCGAGCGTGTACGAGACCGGGATCTTCGTCAAGCAGTTCCCCGACCCGATCCAACAAGTCCGACTGCACTGCCCTGTGTATCCCGGCGAACTGCGCCAGGTAGCCGATCACGTTATTTTGCTGGTAATGGCTGGCATAGCCAAGCGCGTCGATTGCGTGGGCGGGATCCTGCAGCGATGCATCGGAGCCCAGTTCGATCAGCAGTTTGATCATATCCAGGTAGCCATAACGGGCCGCTTCGTGCATACCGCAGGTTTCCGGGTCGAATCCCAGTTCGACCATCAGGCGAACCGCGTCCCGGTTGTCCGACCCAACGGCGTTCTCCATGAGCGCCGTTCCGCGTTCTCCCAGGCCTTCGATCAGTGATCGACTGCGTGCGAGTAACGCGCGGGCGCGATCTCTGTCTCCACTGATGCACGCGCCTGCGAACCGGTCAGCGTCCTCCAGGATAAACACCTCCGCACCGTGGTCCGCCAGGTATTCGGCGATGGACTCGTTTCCGTGGTACACGGCCTCGCGGTAAGGTGATCGCGCATCGGGCCGGTTGGATGGCCGGTTTACGTCGGCGCCGTTTTCGACCAGCAACTTGGCGCGATCCAGGTAGTTCCACCTGGCTGCCCACTGGAGCTGGTAGGACAGCATTTCAGCCGGACTGCCCACCCAGCCGCGGGACTGCTCGCCCAACAACCGGTGCCAGGGCCGGTCCCGGTCATTCCCCAATCCGTGCGCGAACAGGAACCGAAGGTGTTCGTCGTCGCGGCTGAACATCCTGTTGTATAGTGTCTGGGCGTCGTTGGGATCGGCGCCGGCCTCGATCAGGATTTCGGCCAGTTCGTAACAGTTTTTGTGTGGGGGACACCTGGCCGGACCGTTCTCACC
>JAPOOT010000317.1 GCA_026713285.1 Gemmatimonadota bacterium
AGGATCGTGCCGATTGGAGGAAATGATCTAGCGAGGAGAATCAGGCCGACTTGCGGAATCGAAATGGTAGAAACCAGCGCGGGACATGGCGGCAGTATGCGGTATATTCGTCACCCAGTGTGCGTCGAAGAACGGGTTCCTCGGCGAAGATCAGGTACAGGGTCGTCCAGGCCCAATACATTACCGCGTAGACCAGCAACAAGAGCGATTCGAAGGCGAGGGACTCTCCGAACAGGATGACGACGACGCCGAGTTGCAGGGGATTGCGAGACCATCCGTGGATCCCTTCGGACCAGACCGGGCGCGGATCTTTCGTGCCACTATCCTCGAAGGTTCCGCTGGACGCGGACACCATGGCGGTCATGCGAAGCCGTTCGGCGAAGGCGCGGATGTAGAGTGCCGCGCCCAGGAGGATGAACACCGATCCCGCCGACGGATAACCGGAATCGAATCCCATCTCCTCCATGCCGGCGGCCTGGTACAGGATAAGCCAGGGCAAGGCGATCGTGAAAATTCCGTGGCGTACCGACGCCGCGATCAGGGAGCCCAGTATGATCCGGGTGCCGGACACGGCGCTACTTTACCTTGACGTACCCGATGCCCCGCACATCGGGCTGGATGAGCCAGAAGACGACCAGAAACGCGCCGTCCGGCAGGACGGTCACCGCGGGTTCGCCGAAGGAATAGTCCTGCCACTCGTCATGTTCGCCGGAGGAGTCGCTTTGCGTCCGCACCTCGGCTTTCCAGACGAGATCATCGGCTTCGATGCCGAAATCATCGTCGGTGGGCCGGGCGACGGCGAGGCGGATTCCCGGATCTCCGTGCTGGCGCTGGTTGTATGCCATCAGCGCCCTTCCGTCCGCCAGGGCGGTCAGGGATATGGACTGGCCCATTGTGCCCGTGGAGCGGGTGGGCGTCCACGACAGGCCGCCGTCATGGGACAGGGCATATGCGTTGGGATAGTCCGGCTTGCCGTGCGGCGCGATTTGCCAGCACGCGCCGAGGAGCCGGCCATCGGCCAGTTCCACGAC
This sequence comes from Gemmatimonadota bacterium, assembly GCA_026713285.1. Taxonomy (GTDB): domain Bacteria; phylum JAAXHH01; class JAAXHH01; order JAAXHH01; family JAAXHH01; genus JAAXHH01. Next base: position 1,032 of record JAPOOT010000317.1, read on the forward strand.
CCACGCCTCGGCGGCAGTAGATCCGGCGTCATCGAAACGCAGCATCGATCCATGTTGCCAGGTGGCGCCCTGGTCCTCGCTGCGCAGGTAAACCACCCGGTTACGGTCCACTTCCACGTCGGGATCGAAGGTGTTGTAAGGCGAGTAGCAGCAGATCCACGACCCGTCGCGGGTCACGGTGAGCGCGCCGGGCGCTTCGGCCGAACCGGCGGCGGGCAGGACGATGGGAACCGGGTCGGTCCAGGCCAGTCCCTGGTCCGCCGAGGACGCCCAGAACATGGCGTTCTGCTTGATGCCCTGGGTTTCGTCGAGCCAGAACGATTCGCCGGGAGAGTCGATGGGGATGCGAATGCCCGTGATGAAGCAGGTTCCGTCCGGCGCCTTGCTTATCGAACCGATGTGCGCGAAATCGTCGTGCAGATGGGGCCACAGATAGGCGGGCTTCGTCCACGTTCTTCCACCGTCGTTCGAACGGACGATGACCTGCTTGAAGTCGTTCTGTCCGAGCGCTTCCTGTACGGCAAAAGAACAGACCAGGTTGCTTCCCGCGGTGACCACGCAGCGGGAGCATGCCGCGACTGCGTCCGGCCCGGTCGTCGGCTGCCTGGCGATCATGCCTTGTTCCAGGATTTCGAATGCCATGGCTATGCTCAGACGGCACTTACTTCAATGAATCAAGGTTAGTCTAATCTGAAGAGTGGGAAACGTGAATACTCTATCTTTACCGTCATTTGGTATTAGTTACCAGTTATTAAGGATATGATCAGCGATTTTCACGGCTTTGGGCGCACCAGTTGGGTTACTTGCAGCAAAGAACAACTCGAACAGAGGAGACTGTTTAGAATTACAGAACGTTCGTGAAGTTGGCGCTACCATTTTAAACGTGTCGACAAGGCGTTTCCGATAACACGCAGCAATCTGATCGCTTCCACTTGTACGTACATTGACAGGTTCATTATCGAACATGTTCTGTTGGAGTTGACGATGATAAACCCTTTCGTGCCAATAACTGCGTTCCCCAAAAATCCTATCTAATTGTTCTGACATAACTTCTGAGGGTTCGGCCGAAACGGGCATCATACGTGAAATTGCACTTAATGGGAATAGTATCCAACAATCCACCTTCTCAGTATGAGCCAGATTCGAAACCGTATTCCAAGATACTTGGGTGGCAAAAGGATCTAGAAAGACGACAGCACGATCATATGTTCCCATGCTACTGCAAAATGTGTCGATTTCGGAGTTTGCATCTCCATTCTTGATTTCAATGTCGCGATCAGGAAACTCTGAACTCATCTTGGCAAGTTTGTTACAGCGATTCGGATCCTTCTCAATGAACACGAACCTGTCAAATGGTCTGTTATGAATATCTAATGCGATCTTGGGTGAGCCTTCGTGAACCTGATAGAACTCACCATAATCGTCCGTAGTATAAGCGGACTCTACGCCAGACCTCCAGATTCCTTCACCAGCAAATGCATCAACATAAATCAGCCGAAATCTCTGGTTTTGAGCACCGTCGTATATGTATCCAGATACAAGCGCAGTATCTCTAATTTCTGATGTGTCCATGAACCGCCGAACGTATCCAATGCAATTCTACTCCGAAATGGGCATTTCTCTCCACTGACGACCATCTATCACCGCGGTATCGCCACTCTGTTTATTCCGACTACCCCCAAGTTGCTTAAGGAAAAAAGGAACACTCGAATTGACCGACTGGTCACGTAGACACCTTACCCAGTTTATTTCCATGGGTCTAGCGCCTAGACCGCTCTCGCCACCCACGATTACCCAATGTAACTCACCGTTTTCAAGCCATGGCATAAGATCGACTTGTTCAAGTAAAGGTTCCGCTGACACGAATCGAATTGCCGCTGGCAATCGTGCGAGTACGGTCAACCTAGGAGCATATTTCTGGTTCTCGACCGATGTGCCTATCCATACACCTGGAGGCCAGCCGTCAGGGAAGGCATTTTCATAAGTTCGCCACCATGCGACTGCGCGCCCTGGTCTCTTTGTCAGCACCTGAAAAACATGTCCATGATTATAGGAGGCTTCCTGCATGACTTTAAAAATGCGGTATATGAAGTCGAAGGGTATTCGATTGTGAAAAACATCAGACATACTATTTACGAAAACATGCCTGGGTTTTTTCCACGTATATGGAATATTCAATCGTTCCGGTATCAAAGTGACGTCATCGGGGGAAGTACTGTATCCTGCTACGCCCATACCCTTTAGTCTTGGATATAGTGTAAACATATAGCAATGATCACAACCCGGTGAAACCCGTTTGCAACCTGTAACCGGATTCCACGTCTCATCTGTCCACTCGATTGTGGAAGGCATATCGGTCAATCCTGTTGAGAAACCTTCGGTTTGTGCACAGAACTAAATATATGTTTAGTATAGTGTCAGCTCATGTCAATGTTTTTCTTGCGTATTTTTATAAACAGTGAGAGATAATCGCAACTAACAGGCCGAATAGGGTATTGAGCAGGTCAATAGCAGGTGACCCTGCCTTTCCGCCTTCGACGAGTGAGTAGGCTTGACCTCAATATCCGTATACCATGTTGGAATCTCCTAGCCTCCCAGTTGGAATCGCTTCAATTGCGTCTGGCTGGCTTGGTTTCATTCGATGTCCGTCCAAGTGGCGGGTACGGGTAGCAACCACTGGGTTGTTCTACACTGTCCGCATCGCGCTACCGAGCTCGGTCAATCGTCGCCACAATCGCGCCACCCGGGCTCGGTTAATCGAACGCATAGATGAGCGGTGCGCCCGTGGCGCGATCGAGCCTGAGGACGACGGTGCCCGGCCCGGGTCCGTATGACGCCTTGTACCGCGCCTTGATCGGATCGAGAATGAAATGGCAGTCTTCCGTGGGGTATGCCTCGCACGGGTCGCCGTCGGCATCGTGGGCAATGGCGACTTCGAGCTGTACGGGATCCGACTCCAGGAAGACTTCGGCGGCAACCAGCGTGAACCGGTGCGTTCTGCATCCGCCGCTGTACGATACGGTAACTTTAAGCGTATCGCCGGCAACGGCAACGGCCCCCAGTTCATAATCATCCGAGCCCCACTGCGCGGCGGATTCGACTCCACCCGGACTGAAGACGACGTTCCCCGCCTTGTTGACGTCGGCGGGCGGATCCGGTGACGGTGTTTTGGCGATGGGATTGTCTTCGCCGTTCCCACAGGCCGCCGCCCAGGTGACGACGAGACCCAACAGAAGCGAAACGAGCCAGTTCAATGGCTATGAGCCTTTCCTTGAGCCGCCCATCTACGCATGTGGTCCCGCCCGCCGATGGCAGCCCACAAATACATATCAATGTGCCTTTCCTTGAGCCACTTCGCGACGCGTGCGAACCCGCCCACTGACGGCGGCCGGCAGATGCAAGGTCGGCGCCGGCAGAATCAAGGGTCGGCGCCCATGGTATATTACACCCGCCGGAATTTCTGAATGCGGTTGTGCGCGAAAGGTACTTCGCACACGTAGATATCACCATGAGAGTCCACCCAGATCCCGTGGGGCGCGTCCACGAACAGCCCGGAATTCCCATCCCGGTTGCCCCACTGCGACAATACCTCGCCATCCAGGTTGAGTATGCTGACCCTGCCGGGCGCCTCGGCAAGGTACACGATGTCGTCAGGGTCGATATACAGGTCGTTGGCGGCCAGGAGATGGTCCCATGATTCGAGGAAGCCGCCGTTGGCGTCGAATACCTGTACCCTGGAGTTGCCGCGGTCCACGATCAGGACGCGGCCATCCTTGTCGACGCGGACGCAGTGGGGCGTGTCGAACTTTCCCGCCTCGCTGCCGTGCCCGCCCCAGGTACAGAGCAACTCTCCCGCCGTCGTAAAACGGTGCGCGTAACTCTGGCCGTAGCCGTCGGTCACGTAAAGGTCGTCGTCCAGACCGAGCACCGCCCAGGTTGGCGCATTGAACGGCTGGCCGAGTTCACCGGGCCTGTCAGGCGTTCCGAGCATGGAGAGCATCTTTCCATCGAGGGTGAAGGCCATGACGGTATGCAGCTCGACGTCGGTCATGTAGATGATGTCGTCCTCGCTGATCCAGATGGAATGGGGCACCTTGAAGATATCCTGCCCCCAGTCGTACAGGAATCGACCGTCGCGATCGTAAACGACGACGGCCGGATCCGGTTCGCGGTCGATGACGTGGACGCGATCCTGCGAATCCACGGCCATGGAGGATACCACGCCGAGGTCCCGGCCGGCGGCTCCGCCTCCCCAGCCTTCGACGAGCTCGTAGGTAAAGTCTCCCGATCCACATACCATGTTGAAATCTCCTCACTGGTGTGTCCGTTTGGATTAGCCTGGGTTGAGCATGGATCTGAACTGCGTGATCCGCTTTCCGATAGCCGGCCGAACCGCCTACACGATACCCACACGGACGACGTGGTTGGTAAACCCGCCCGCGCCACAGTAGCGCTTTGCGTGCGTGATGTCAGACCACGCCTGCCCGGACGGCCGTAAACCCGCCCGCGCCGCATTAGCGCTTTGCGCGCGTGATGTCAGACTACGCCCGCCCGGGCTGCGAGCACGGGTTCCCAGCATCCGCCGGGCCGCTCTATGCAGTCCACGTCGCGCAGCGGGGGAGCATGTTCGTTCCATCGCAGCACCGCCACGTCGCCGCAGGCGCCGGCGCGCAGCGTGCCGACCTCGCCCTTCAGTCCCAGCACTTCCGCGGGACGGCACGTCACACGTGAGAGCGCGACGCGTTCAGACATCCCCGCGGCAATCAGCTTGGACATCGTCCTGGGCAGGTCGTGCCGCGGGCTGCTTCCCACGTGCCGGCTGTACAGGTCGGTGGAAATCGTATCCGGCAGGAATCCGTCCGCGATGGCCGCCTCGGCGACCGCGAAGCTGAAGGACCGCATGCCGTGGCCGATATCGAAGAGAACGCCCCGATCGCGGGCGTCGCGCACGCTGGACCGGATCCTGCCGTCCTTCACGACGCTCTCCGGGAAGTCGTTGAAGCAGTAGGTTACCACGTCCCCGGCGCGCAGCAGCGGCAATTGGTCGTCGAGGGACCAGTCACTGGAAAGGCGCGTACCGACCAGGAGGGGCTTACCCGATCGTTCGGAGGCTTCCAATGCCCGGCTCATGATCTCCCTGGGCGGCGTGGGATTGCTGGGTCCCGTGTTCGCCGCGATGCCCCAAATGTCCCCGCCCCCCGATTCGATGGCGGAAACGCAGGCGTCCACGTCCGCGGCGTCCAGGTCGGGAAAGCAGCCGTCCGGATGGGATTCACCATGAATCGATAAGTTGATGGCGAGCATTACCCGCGTCCTGCAGGCCCCGATTACACGCTCCCGGTACGCCGGCCAGTTTCCGGCGCCCGCGTCCCCCTGGGACATGACAGTCGTAACGCCCCTGGATAGAAAGTGGACATCGGGGTCCACGCCGTAACGCGAACCGCCCCGCGCGGGATGGGCGTGCAGGTCCACGAGTCCGGGCAACGCCAGGGCGTCGGGGAAGTCGTAAACCATGGCGGCGGAACCCTCGACCGCGGGTCCGGATGCCGCTATGCGCCCGTCCTTTAACGCCACGGCGCCCGGGACGTCGAGACCGGTTTCCGCGCAGAACACGCGGCCGGCGCGTATGAGCAGGTCGTAGTCAGGTGCGGGCATGTAAGCTCCGGTACAGACTGTTATTTCCGATTGTCGAGGTATCGGGATTTGCCTGGGAAAAGTGCTGACTGATTATACCAAGAGCGGGACGGGGGACCAATACAAAATCTACCGCAACGGACGAATCAGCGCAGATTGGTTCCCAACCTGTCCGCAAGGAGCGAGAGGTCCAGGCGCTCGACCATGGCGTCGGCGACCCGGTCCAGGTCGCGTGTCCAGCGCAGAGCATTTTATTGGAGATTGCATGCTCCGGGCAGTCCGGTAGGGTCCGCCATGAGATAGCACACATCCTTATACCCATATCTACAGCTGCCCCCTGGTCGCATCGCGCATTTTTAACATATCGTCGGACGACAGGCCGTCGAAACGACCGAAGGAGAAGTCCTCCGCCTATTCCGCCAGTGCCGCGCCGGTGACCTGGGCGGCGATCAGTTCTCCCGCGGCCTGGGAACCCATCACACCGTAGCCGGAAAGCGCGCCTGCGATATACGCGCCTTCGACGGGCAGTGGTCCGATCAGCGGCCGGTTGTCCGCCGTCTTGCAGTAGTACCCGCCGTCGACCTGCATCGCGGAGGCCGTTTCGAAATACGCGCGCATCCCCGGGATCATCCGTGCGAGTCCGCGCAGGACGATCACCGGGTAGGCCGGATCGAACTCGAGTGGGAATTCAGCCTTCCTCGGCTTGATATCGTAGGTCCAGATGCCCAGAAAGGTCTGTTTACCGTCCCTGAATCGGGGACGGACGTGGAGCCCCCCGGGGAAGGGTTCGGTGAGGTAGCGCGTGGCAGGATCCGCAGCGCGTATCGCACGCTCATCGTTGTC
>JAPOOT010000338.1 GCA_026713285.1 Gemmatimonadota bacterium
CCCCCTGGACTGTCCCTGGTGCGACCAGGCCGGGGAGTGCAAGCTGCAGGACCATTCCTTCGACCACGGCCGGGGTCACAGCCGGTTCGTCGAGACCAAGCGCGTACCGCCGAAGAAGGACCTCGGACCGCACATCACGCTTTACACGACGCGCTGCATACTGTGCCAGCGCTGCACCCGTTTCTGCGACGAGATCACGGGGACGTCCGAACTCGGCGTCGTGCAGATGGGGAGCAAGTCAGAGATCGCGACCTTCGAGGGCGTCCCCCTGGACAACAAGATGTCGGGGAACGTGGCGGACATCTGTCCCGTCGGCGCCCTGGTCACCAAGGATTTCCTCTACAAGCCCCGTATCTGGCATTACGACAAGGTGGACACCCTCTGCCCGGGATGCGCCACCGGGTGCAACACCACCCTGGAAGTGATGCACCAGAAGATCTACCGCACCCGTCCCCGGCACAACGAGGCCGTCAACGGGCACTGGATGTGCGACGAAGGCAGGTTCTGCTACCATGACTGGCAGGACGTGGACCGGCTGAAAGCGCCGCTGAAGCAGGTGGACGGCGAACTGCGCCAGGTCACGTGGCCCGATGCCCTGGACGCCGCCGTCAGCGGCATACAGGCCCTCCTGGCGGACGAAGGGGATTCCGCCATGGGCGTGGTCGGGTCGGCTATGGCGACCAACGAGGAGAACTATCTGCTCGGCTTACTGGGCGCCGGTGCCTTCGGGTCTTCGCGGACCGGCCTCATCCGCAAGCCCGGTGGGGAAGCGTGGACGTCGAAGAGCGGATTTCACATCGACGCGGACAAGACGCCAAACAGCCGGGGTGCCGGCGACATGCTGGGCGTCGACTCGCTGGACGGCATCCTGCAGGGTATCGACGACGGATCGATACGGGGGCTATACGTACTGGGCGGCGATATCGGCCAGACGCTGTCGCAGGAAGTCGCGGAGGCCTTCCGCAAGCTGGAATTCCTGGTGGTGCACGACGTGCGCCGGTCCGACCTCGCCGAACTGGCCGACGTGGTCTTCCCGGGTGCGGTTCCGTTCGAGAAGACCGGTACCATGACCAATGCGCAGGGGCGCGCGCAACGCCTGAACGCCGCCTTTCCCCAGCCCGGCGGAGCACGGGAGGACGCTGCGATCCTCCGGTACGTGGGACTGCGCATGGGCCTTGAGATGGGCGAAGCCGATCCTGCCCGGATCCTGGATGAAATCGCCCGAAGCGTGGATGGATACGCGGGACTCACCTATGACCTGATCGGTGATCAGGGCGCCATGACGGGCGGCGAAGGGCCGTCCGAGGCCGCGGGAGGTTAGTGGATTGATCGTCGACCCCATGATCCTGGAAGGCGCAGTCGCCCTGGTCAAAATCGGCATCCTGCTGGGGGTGGTGTTCACCACCGTCGCCTACCTCACCTTCATGGAACGCCGGGTAAGCGCCATGATCCAGGACCGGCTCGGTCCCAATCGAGTCGGACCTTTGGGGCTGCTGCAGCCGCTGGCCGACGGCATCAAGTTCATGTGGAAGGAAGAGTTCATCCCCGCGAGCGCCGATCGCACCCTCTTCGCCATCGCGCCGGCCCTGATCCTGGTGCCGGCCCTGTTGATCTTTGCCGTCATTCCCGTGGGCGGCGAAGTGACCATCCCGGCCTTCACCCTCTTCGGACTACATATCCAGGAAACCACGACCTCACTGCAGATCATCGATCTGAACGTAGGGATCCTGTACATCCTGGGCATGACCTCCATCGCCGTGTACGGGATCGCCCTGGGCGGATGGAGCGCAAACAACAAGTTCACCCTGCTGGGCGGGATCCGGTCGTCGGCGCAGATGATCAGCTACGAACTTTCGCTGGGCCTCTCCATCGTCGGCATCCTGATGCTCACGGGGTCTCTCCAGATGAGCCGGATCGTCGACGCGCAGGGCGCCTTTCTCGACTGGTTCATTTTCCGGCAGCCGCTGGCATTCCTGATCTTCGTCATCGCGGCCTTTGCAGAGAACAACCGGTTGCCCTTCGACCTGGTCGAGTGCGAACAGGAACTCGTCGGGGGCTTCCATACGGAATACAGCAGCATGCGGTTCTCCATGTTCATGATCGCGGAGTACGCCAGCATGATCGCGGCTTCCGCCTTGATGGCGACCCTCTTCTTCGGGGGATGGCACATGCCCTTCGAAGATCTGGTCGGACCGGGCCTGGTGACCCTTTACCAGGTGGCCGGGTTCCTGGTCAAGACGGGATTCTTCCTCTTCCTCTATATCTGGGTGAGGTGGTCGCTGCCGCGATTCCGGTATGATCAGCTCATGGCGATCGGATGGAAGGTGCTGCTGCCCCTGGCCCTGTTGAACGTGGTATTTACCGCTATATGGATGCTGGTCTGACTCGGGAGAGTGCAACCCATGGCAATCGTCGTTGAAGCGCGCAAGATGACCCTGGCGGAACGGCTGTACCTGCCGGCGGTGATCAAGGGCATGCTCCTTACCCTGACCCACCTGTTCAAGAAAAAGATCACGATGCAGTACCCTGAGGTGCAGAAGGTCCTGCCGCCCGGATACCGCGGCGCTCACCGGCTCAACAAGGACGAGCAGGACCGGATCAAGTGCGTGGCCTGTGAAATGTGCGCCGTGGCCTGCCCCGCCGATTGCATCACCATCGAAGGCAAGGAAACCGAGTGGGACGACCGGGAAAAGATCCCGCGCACCTTCCAGATCGACATGCTCCGGTGCATATTCTGCGGCATGTGCGTGGAGGCCTGCCCGGAGGACGCCATCGATATGACGGACAACATCGAACTCGTGGCCACGACACGAGAAGAAATGATCTGGGACCGGGATCGGCTTCTGAAGAACTACGACGACACCCGGAACCAGGAGGGCACGCTGGGCCAGGTCCTTCGAAAGAGCCGGAAGGCTTTTACGCGACCCAGGGGAGACCAGCTTCCATCTCCGGGCGGTCATTGATGCATTGAAGGGCTGCGGGTAGCCCCTACGGTATTTACGGTATCTATGGAACTCTACTTCTTCCTGTTTTTCGCCTTCGTGGCCGTCGCAAGCAGCGTGGCGATGATCCTGCAGCGCAACCCGATTTACTGCGTGCTCCTGCTCATCATGGTCATGATCTCCATCGCCGGCCTGTACCTGATGCTGGATGCCCAGTTCGTCGCGATCATCCAGATCGTCGTTTATGCCGGGGCCATCATGGTGCTGTTCCTTTTCGTCATCATGCTGCTCAACCTGAGCCGCGAGGAGGGCGGAACGTTCCGGATTCAGAAACCGACGGCCGTCATCCTGGCCGTGCTCCTGTTCCTGCCCGTGGCGGCCATGGTGATGTCGTACGCGGGCGGAGGGACGGCTCCGCCGGCGGCAGGGAGCCAGGCGGGATTCGGCGAAGTGGAACAGATCGGCACGTTGCTGTTCACGAAATACCTGCTGCCCGTGGAGATCGCGGCCGTGCTCCTGTTGATCGCTATCGTGGGGGCCGTGGTGCTGACGCGCAAGGGCACCGTTTCCGCCGGCGAATGAGAACCCGACATGCTGGAATCAAATAACCCATGATCCCTGTCACTTATTACCTGATTCTCAGCGCGGTGCTTTTCCTGATCGGCACCACCGGCGTGCTGATACGTCGGAACGCGATCATCGTGCTGATGGGCATCGAGTTGATGCTCAACGGGGCCAACCTGTCGTTCGTGGCCTTCGCCCGGGAGTTCGGCATGGCCGACGGCCACATCTACGTTTTCCTCGTAATCACCGTGGCGGCAGCCGAGGTGGCGATCGGTCTGGCCCTGGTCATCCTGCTGTTCCGAAACCGTGGAACGGTCAACATCGACGAGGTCCGATCCCTGCGCTGGTAACGGGAGCCTTCGAGCACAAACATGACCGAATCCTTCAGCTACGTCTGGCTGATCCCCTTCCTGCCCCTGCTGGGCGCATTCATCAACGTATTTTGCAATCGGAATCCCAGGGTGTCCGGAATGATCGCCTGCGCCGCGGTGGCCGCGTCCTTCCTGCTCGTGCTGGCCGTCTTCTTCCAGCTCATCGGGCTGCCGGCCGGGGAACGCAGCGTCGACGTGGTCGTCTATTCGTGGATAACGACCGGTACCTTCGCGGTGGACGTGGCCTTCCTGATCGATCCGCTTTCGACGGTCATGATGCTGGTGGTGACGGGCGTCGGATTGCTGATACACGTCTATTCCATCGGATACATGGGCAAGGACACGTGCTGCGTCCGGTATTTCTCCTACCTGAACCTGTTCATGTTCGCCATGCTCATCCTCGTGATGGGCAACAACTTCCTCCTGATGTTCGTAGGCTGGGAGGGCGTCGGCCTCTGCTCCTACCTGCTGATCGGCTTCTGGTGCGAAAGGCAGTCCGCGGCGAACGCGGGCATGAAGGCCTTCGTGGTGAACCGCGTCGGTGATTTTGCCTTCATCCTCGGCCTGCTCCTGATTTTCCTCTATGCCGGCTCGCTGACCTACGCCGACGTGTTCGCGGCAGACCCGAACGTACTCGCCCCGGTCATCACGGCGATCACCCTGCTGCTCTTCATCGGGGCCATGGGCAAGTCCGCCCAGGTCCCCCTCCACGTCTGGCTCCCGGACGCCATGGAAGGCCCCACGCCGGTCAGCGCGCTGATCCACGCGGCCACCATGGTAACCGCGGGGGTTTACATGGTGGCCCGTTGCCACGCGCTCTTCGCGCAGTCGGCCACGGCCATGACCGCCGTGGCAGTAGTCGGCGCGTTCACGGCCATTTTCGCCGCGTATATCGCCATGACCCAGTACGACATAAAACGCGTCCTCGCCTATTCCACCGTGAGCCAGCTGGGATACATGTTCCTGGCATGCGGTGTCGGTTATTTCACCGCGGGCATCTTCCACCTGGTCACCCACGCGTTTTTCAAGGCCCTGCTGTTCATGGGCGCGGGCAGCGTCATTCACGCCCTGGAACACGCCCTGGAAAAGGGCAAGGATCCCCAGGACCTCCGCAACATGGGCGGGCTCAGCAGTCTGATGCCGGTAACCTACAAGTCCATGCTGCTGGCCACCCTGGCCATCGCGGGGATCGCGCCATTCGCCGGATTCTTCAGCAAGGACCTGATCCTGCTGGGCGCCTTCGTCAACGCCCCCGTGCTGTGGGTAGTGGCCCTGGCCACCGCGGTAATGACCGCATTCTACATGTTCCGGCTGCTGTTCATGACCTTCGGCGGCAAGACCCGGATGAACCCGCCGGAGACGGAGAAGGTCCACGAATCGTCCCGGGTCATTACCATACCGCTGGTCCTGCTGGCCATTCTTTCCACCGTGGGTGGTTTCATCGGTATACCCCATGTATTCGCGAAGGGCATGGACCGGTTCGGCGGATTCCTGGCTCCGGTGTTCTCCGGACTGCCGGAAGCGCCGGTTCCTTCTTCGAGCGTTGAACTGGCCCTGATGGTCCTGACTCTGCTGCTGGCCGCGGCCGGCATCTGGGGCGCCTACACGGTCTACATCCGGGGCAATACGGTTTTCGACCGCCTGGTACCCCGCGCGCTGTATACGCTCTCGCTGAGGAAGTTCTACGTGGACGAGGTCTACGACGCCCTGATCGTCGGGCCGATCAGGAAGATCGCCTGGGGATTCTCGCGCATCGTGGACGCCCTGATCATCGACGGCGGCCTGACCCTGGCCGCGCTCACGGTGCGCAGCGTGGGGAACGTGATCCGGTACTCGCAAACGGGTGTCGTTCAGCATTACGCGCTGATCATGGTCATCGGCGCACTGGTGGTTATCGCCTACGTCACCGGTTACCTGGGACCCTAACCGAAGGACTCGAAGGTGCCGTTCATGACCGATCTGCCCCTGCTTTCTCTCATCATCTGGCTGCCTGTACTCGGCGCGATTCTCCTCCTCTTCGTCAAGGGGGACGTGGCTGCCCGGTGGGTGGGATTCGGCGTCACGGCGCTGGTGTTTATCCTCTTCGCGGTCTGTTTCGGGGCTTTCAAGCCACACATCGGCGATCCGCAGTTCGTGGAACGCATGCCCTGGATCGAATCCCTGGGGGTGTCCTATTACGTCGGTGCGGACGGCATAAGCATCCTCCTCGCCGGGATCACCGCGCTCATGTGGCCCCTGGCGCTGCTCGGCACCTGGACGATCGTCACCGAGCGCGTCCGGGCCTACCAGGTATTCATGCTGCTGATGGAAACCACGCTGATGGGCGTGTTCTTCTCTCTCGACCTGTTCCAGTTCTTCCTCTTCTGGGAAGGCATGCTGATCCCCATGTATTTCCTGATCGGAATCTGGGGTTACGAGCGGAGCAGCATGGCGGCTCTGAAGTTCTTCCTGTTCGCCATATTCGGCAGTCTGCTCATGCTGGCCGCCGTCATCACGCTGGCCTTTCTCTATCACCAGGCCCACGGCGTCCTCACCTTCGAGATGGCGGCGCTGTA
>JAPOOT010000120.1 GCA_026713285.1 Gemmatimonadota bacterium
CTCCAGTGGCGCAGCAGGTCGTTGGACAGGGCGGTTTTCAGGCGCAGCCATTCCGCGATGCCCGGAAAGGACCGGAAAAGGGCGGTTAGCGTCGCCGCGCCCCGGCCGGGACCGCTGAAGTCCAGCAGATCACCGTTCTCGAGCCGTCCGTGCAGATATTCGAACGCCGCCAGGACCTCTCGGTGTATGGACCCGTAGTCGAATCCATGGGCCGCCGCCCAGCGCGCCACCTGGGGATTGAAATCCTGGAAGGCCTCGTCCAGCTTGTAACAGGGGTACTCGGGCCAGTCCGGCCGAAACCCGGTAATCCGGGGATACTGTTCGAGGAGGTCGCGCACGTATGCGGCGATGTAGTCTCGGATCGCCTCGCTGGCGAGACAGCCGGTGTCGGCCATGCGATCCGGCAGCTGTCCGTCCGGCCTCCTCGGCCGGTCATCGTCCGACAGTCCCGGCGGCGTCGCGCCGCTCAGCTGCAGATAGACCTCGAGTCCCCGGTCCAGCGCCGCGTCGATAAATCTATCGACCAGTTCGCCATACTCGTCCGTCAATTCGTTGGGATCACGGGGCTTGTACGGGGTATTTTCATAGTACGAAGTCCTGGGGTGGTAACTCGGTGCGCTCCGCACCCAGAGCGACCGTCGGCCCCAAAGGGTTCGATCGAAGAGCCGGGGACTGCTGCCGGCGTCGCTGGGCGGTTGGAAGGATCCGATACCTTTCGCGGACGGCGCCGTTACCGTGGGGTTTACCGCCACGGCCGTGGCACCCGCGCGGTCGACCAGGTTGTCCAGCACGGCCTCCACCCCTTCATTCAGGATGAAATCGGCCAGGACGGTGATGCCCAGCAGTCGTTTTCCGCTCATCTTCCCGTTCCCGTGTTTTCCAGTTCACAGGTCGGCCGACATGGCTGCAAGCTGTGACTGAATGAACCGGTCCGCGCGGTCGTTCTCCGCTTCGGGATCGCAAATCGTTCGGAGTTCCTTCTCCAGGCCGGCGGCTACCGCAGGGTGCGCCTCATACACGTTCTGAAGCTCATCGGGATCCCTGTCCAGGTCGAACAGCTGGTGCGGCGCTCCCACGTGATGCAGGTATTTCCATTTGCCCTTGCGCACCATGAAGGCGCTTTGTCTGGCCCCATGGCCATGGTATTCCGAGAATACCACGCGTCCGACATCGTTTTCCGGTACGTGCTGCAGGGGACGGCCAATCCAGTCTGCCGGCCGTTCAGCGCCCGTCGACGCGAAGAGACCCGCCTGCACGTCGTGGAGGTCCACGGATGTCGACACCCGCGACCCGGACGGGAAGTCGGGTCCCGCCGCGATACATGGAACGCGGCTGGCGTCCTCGTAGAGGGAGCACTTCCACCACATGCCGAACTTGCCGAGCATCTCGCCGTGGTCCGATGTGTAGATGACGTTCGTGTCGTCATACAACCCTGCGGCTTCGAGGGCCTCGACCAGGCGCGCCAGTTGCCGGTCCACGAAGGTCACGCAGGCCAGGTAGCCGCGGCGCTGGCCCCGTACCTGTTCCCCGGTGAACTGATCCGTCTGGAAATGTTCGCGCACTTCACGGGCCCTGGGGTGGTTTGCCGTCTCCTCGTCGCCCCCGTATTCCGGCAGATCGCCGCCCCGGGGATAGAGGTCCCACAGTTCCTGCGAGGTGTAATGGGGGAAATGGGGATGGATGATATTCACCGTGAGGGTCCAGGGTCTTCCCAGTTTCGGCGCGGTATTCGTCAGCCAGTCGATGGCGGCGTCGACGCGTTCCAGATCGATCCGGAGGTGGGATTCCTTTATCCCGAACTGCGAGGCCCGTTCCGCGGCGGCCCGCCGGATCCTGAATGGCCGTCGTCCGATTTCCGGGTCGCCGGATCCCGTTTTCTCCACGGCGCGGCGCGTCTCCCGGAAGCCCAGATCGCCGCTCGGTGCGAAGACGTGCGTCTTGCCTGCGTGGACGGAATATACGCCCTGTTCCGCCAGCGCGCGGCCGTAGGTGGGGATATCCGGATCGACGCCGATCGTGCAGTTGGAATAGGCCTGTATCTGGTGGACCCTGCGCCCCGACATGAAGGCGGACCTGCTGGGCGCGCACAGAGGCGAGGGGCAGTAGGCGCTCTCGTAGACCACCCCGTTCTCAGCAAGCCGGTCCATGGCCGGCGTCTGGACGAAAGGATGACCGTAGACCGAGGAATAAAAGGGATTGTGCTCGTCGGACATGAGCACGAGGACATTGGCCACGCAGAAACCTCATTTCTCGCCAAGGAGCGCTTTCAGAGGTACGTCCTCGTCTTCGGGCAGGTAGTAGCTGAGGGCGTCGCCGACCTCACCGACAAGTTGTTTCTGCAGGGGCGTGCAACGGTCCACGAGCGACTTCGGCATCTGGATGTAGTCCATGGGCTTGACCCACCGGTACGCGTAGCCCATGAAGATGGTCCGGCGGTCGTGACCGCACCAGTTGCGCCCAATGCTGTGAAAGGTTCGCTGTTCGAACATGAAGGCGCTGCCGGCGGGCAGATTCATCTGGATTGCGCCGTAGGGCCAACCCGTGGCCGGGTCCTTGGGCGGCACGCCGGTAATCCTGTTGCTGCCGGGCACCAGGGCCGTAGCCCCCGAAGCGGGGTCCGTCTGATCGCTCAGCACGTAGGCGATCTTCAACAGAATCCGGGGGTGGGGTTCCTGCATCTCAACGAAAGACCGGCCGCCGTCCCGGTGCATGCCGTGACCTCGCTTATCATCCTCCGAGGGCTCCGGCCCCGATGGCAATACGATGAGCTGGGAGGTGATCATCTGGATGTTCCAACTGAGCGCGCCCCAGGCCAGGGGGACGGTCGACGGCCAGTCCAGCAACTGCAGGAAAGCGTCATGGGCCACGATGCAGTTCCGCATGTTCAGATCGGCTTTATCACCCAGCTTGCCGTCCTTCCGGGCCCTGTCGTACACTTCGTCGATGGCCGCGTTCAACTCGCCGACAACGGCAGGGGGCAACGCGTCATCGATAACCAGGTAGCCGTACTGGTCGAAGTGTTCCCGCTGCGCGTCGGTCATGGCGGTGTAATCTTGGGTGAGATTCATACAAGAAATTACAATACGATCGCGGCTGGTTCAGCCGACGGTCCAGGGGTAATGCGAATGTATCACAATCACGTCGAGACACCAGGGAAATGTAATGCGATACGCGGAGGCCGCGGACCGGCCCGGCCATGCAAGGCGGACTCGTTATCCCCGCCGCGCGATTCGGTCAGCGTCCCCGGGACGTCGCTTACGGCGCGATGGTCTCCCCGTTCCAGTTTTCTGGAAACGGCCGATAGGTGTCGCGAGGGTAGGGACGGCCGACCGCCCGACGCGCCGCAACGGCCGGCAGGGCTTCGACCTGGTCTATGAGCTCCCACATAGCGGCGACGCCGATCCCGAACCCATGGGATGAAGGGATGACCAGACCCGTTGGTTCACCTGGTCCTTCACTCGTCGGCTTACCTGGTCCTTCACCAGGTGGTTCAGTGCC
>JAPOOT010000311.1 GCA_026713285.1 Gemmatimonadota bacterium
ACAGAGATGCACGTGCCTGAGACTGGCGCCGCAGTCTTGGATCGGCTGGACGAGAGAGGTCTCTTCGATATTCATGTGGATCGTATCGACCATGGGATGAAAAGCGCTCGACCCGATGGCGCGGATCAGTTTACGGACCTCTCCCACGCTGTGGTTGAACCCCACCTGCAGGTGGTTTACCGGCTCGATCACAATGTCTATACCTTTCGATTCCGCTTCCCTTCCAACAAGCTGCAGGCAGGAAACGATCCGTTCGTTGGCGACATCCGAGTCCGGTTCATCGGACCGCAGTCCCTGAAGCAATCCGACCACGAGTATGGCCTTGAACCGTTCCGCTGTCTCCAGGTTCTCCACCAGACGGGCGACGGTCATTTCGCGGATTGATTCATCCGGGGAGCTGAGACAGAGCCCGTCCTCGTATGCCACACCCGTAAGCAGAGAAACAATTCGCAGTTGATTTCCGCGGGCAGCGCGTTCGATTTCATCCAGCCGGCTCACCAGTTCCGGTGAAAGGTTCAGTTCGACGCCGGCATATCCTCTGGATCTTATGAAACCGAAGGTATCGTCGATACTCCCGCCCCATCGAGCCGGGGGATCGATCAGCATGTAGCTGAGGTTTTCCATGGGGCCGGGGCTTTGAGGGTGCTCTCGCCGATCATAACGTGGTAGATGGCAGAAATCTAGACTCAGAGTGCCAGATTCTCATTGTCCCCGACAATATAGGTGGTTGCCTGAGGAACCCGATAGATGTTTCTTAGTTGAGATCCTGTCCAATATCTGATTCCCGGAACCAGCATGGAAACAAACCTCGGCATCCTCTCCATCGTGCCACCGGCCCTTGCCATCGTGCTGGCCTTCACGACCAGGAACGCCGTTTACTCCCTGGCGGTGGCCTGCCTGGTCGGCGTCCTGATATCGGGACAGGGTCCCCTGGGGTTTTCCCAGTTGATGATCAACGCGATCGGAAACACCAGTTTCTCATGGGTGTTCCTTCTCGAGATCTGCATCGGGATCATGATCGCCTTTTTCATCCGAACCGGCGCCATCCAGACGTTTACCCAGTGGGTGGCGTACCGGCAGCTTTCGCGCAAGGGCGTGCAACTCTGGACGTGGGTGCTGGGCATGTTCGTCTTCTTCAGCGATTACTTCAGCCCGCTGTTCGTCGGGACCACGATGCGGAGCCTGGCCGACAAGGCGCGGATTTCCAGGGAGAAGCTGGCCTATATCGCCGACTCCACCTCGGCCCCGGTCATCGTCCTCATGCCCTTTACGGGATGGGCGATCTACATATCTGGACTCACCATCGGCATGGGCCCCATTGCCAGTCCCGGCGATGCGTTGAACGCCTTCATACATTCCATTCCTTACAACATCTACGCCTTTACAGCGGTAATTCTGGTTGGAATGTTCTCCGCAGGGCTGATCCCCGAATTCGGTCCCATGAAGAAAGCGGAACGCAGGGCTTTGAACGAAGGCAAGGTGCTCAGAGACGGGGCGGTACCGCTCATCGGACGGGAACTGACCGAGACTCCGATGTTTCCGGAAATCAAGCCGCGCCTGTTCCTGAACTTCATCCTGCCGGTCATCCTGATTATCGTCATCGTCCTGGGCTCATTCATTCTGACCGGGTCCGCGAAGACGCTCGAAGCCTATCTCGCCGTCGTGATTTTCCTGGGTATTTCGATTCGTATACAGGGCATACAGCTGAACGACATCATGGACACGGCGATGACGGGCATCAAAGGGATCATGCCGGCCATCATGATCCTTGCTTTCGCCTATACCATCAACCAGTTGAGCAAAGACATGGGCACGGCCGACTACATGGTATCGATTTCGAGGGATTTCCTCACCCCGTCCATGCTCCCCCTGTGCGCCTACGTGCTGGCGGCGGTGATGGCCTTTTCCACCGGAACTTCCTGGGGTACCTTTGCCATCATGGTGCCGATCGCGGTGCCCGTGGCCCTGGTATATTCGGGGGACGTATTAACCGACATAGTATACGCGACCATAGCGGCCGTGGCCGGCGGTGGGGTCTTCGGAGATCACTGCTCTCCGCTCTCCGACACCTCCATCCTCGCCTCGACGGGCGCCGCATCCGACCATATCGATCACGTCAGAACGCAGATCCCCTATGCGATGATCGCCGCCGTGCTGACGGGTGTCGTGTATCTCGTCATGGGGCTGACCGTGTGGTCCTGACCGCGTGATCCTGACCGCGTGGTTCTGACCGCGTGGTTCTGACCGAACAGACCATGTAGTTTGGACATGATCCGGTTCTCTTAGCCGTCCAATGACATCGATTATACTTCAGCATATCCGATCCTTCCGCGCGGTCCTCATCGGGGCCGCGCTTTCGATATTCATCGGTTTCACGGGAGAATACGCCGCCAACCAGATCGGTATCGAACCGGCAGCGACCCATCTCCCACCGGTGTTCCTCGTCCCGTTCCTGTTCTGCGTACTGCTGCCCAACGTTCTGATCAGCCGGATACGTCCCGCCTGGGGCCTTTCTTTCTATGAAATGATCGTCATCTTCGCCATGGGCTGGATCGCCTCCACGGTGCCCGACCAGGCCATGACCAAGTACCTGCTCGTCGTGATCACCGCGCCGTTCTACTTCGCTTCACCGGAAAATGCCTGGGAATCCATCTTCTTTCCCTATCTGCCCGAATGGCTGGTCCTCAGCGACCGGGCAGCGGTAAGGGTGTTCTACGAAGGACTCCAGTCCGGCCAGTCCATCCCCTGGGCCGCCTGGCTGTCCCCTCTGTTCTGGTGGGGTTCCTTCATTCTAGTCCTGCTTTTCGTCGGCGCGTGCATTGTTGTAATGCTCAGGAAACAGTGGGTCGAACACGAACGTCTCCAGTTTCCCCTGGGAGAAGTGGGCCTGCACCTGATCTCGCTGGGCGGAGGAAAGTCAGACGGCATCAGCCGCTGGACCCTGACCGGTGCGTTGGTCATGTCGCTTTTCATGATCTGTAACATCATCTCATTCTGGGGCGCGTGGCCCCCGTTCCCAATCATGGCGGAGCAT
>JAPOOT010000211.1 GCA_026713285.1 Gemmatimonadota bacterium
GTTGCGATGAATAGGTAGCTCAGAGCTTTCACGGCTTCTCCTTTCGAAATGGCCCGTCAGGACAATCGGGTCCCCACCGGTCACGGGCACCCTGCGATATCTGTAGGTCACTATGCCCGGCTTGTGCCGGGACTATGTGACACATCGTCAGAACGGTCGTAAGATAAGGGCCAAGTATGACGAAACCATGACGATGAAATGAAAATCCGGTGGTATGGGACTTCAGCCTGTCCGGCAGGCGGACCGGCCCGATTCCGTTTCAAGCCGGCGCGTCCACCCGATTCCGTTTCAAGCCGGCACGTCCACCCACCTCCGGGATTCTGCCGCCTCGAGGATAGCCTCCGCCACGACCTGTGCGCGCATGCCGTGGTAGAAGGAAGGCACGCAGTCCCGTTCCTCGCGGATCGCACAGACGAACTCCCAGGCCTGGTCGAAACGAAAAGTCTGCGCAGGGTCGCCTTCTTTCGGGTCGCGGGGAGAACCGGGCACGGTGAGGAAACCCGCAGGCACACGGCGTCTCCGGTATCTGGCGCGGCGCGGACCGGCCAGGATGGCACAGGGCGTGTGAAGCCGGTAGGCTGCGGATCCGATGGTCCCGTTCAACTCGCAGAGGTCGTGATCACCCCCGGGCCCGTGGCCCTTGGTCAGTTTTCCCATCTCGAATACGCCCGTGGTTCCCGATTCGAATTCGGCGATCCAGGCGACCCAGTCCTCCACGTCCTGCGGTTCGCAGGCCCTTCCGTCCTCCGTCCGGTCCCGGGGAATGACCTGCTTCAGCGACGCGCACACCGACTTGATCGGACCGAGCAGGTGCTCGGCGAAGTCGATACGATGAATTCCCATGTCCCCGAGTTCCCCCGTGGCGGCCATGCGCCGGTACTGGCGCCATCCCACGGAATGTTCGCCCCAGTCCTGGAGGCGCTGGAAGCGCGCGTGGCGTATCTCGCCGAGTTGCCCTTCGTCGACCAGGTGCTTCAGGTAGCGCATGCCCGGCACGAACCGGTAGGTAAAGGCGGTCATGTGGCGAACGCCGGCGTTTCGGGCGGATTCGTACATATCGACGGTCTCTGCTACCGTCATGCCGATGGGTTTTTCACAGAGCACGTGACAACCCGCCTCGACGGATCTGAGCACGATATCGCGGTGGTACACGTTCGGCACGGCGACGGCCACGGCGTCCGGTTTGACGGTGGCCAGGAACCGGTCCACGTCCGTGAAACCATCCGCGACGCCCCACTGTGCCTGTCTGCGGGCCAACAGATCACCGTCCACCTCGCACAGCCCGGCGATTTCCACGCCTGGAATACGGGAGAACCCCGGGTAATGCACGTATTCGCACACCGTTCCGAGCCCGATGAGCCCGATGCGCATGTTGCCTGTTGCCCTATTGCCTTCCGCCATGTTGCCTTCCGCCGTGTTGCCTGCTGCCATGTTGCCGCTCCTGTCTTGTTGCCTGCTGCCATGGTGCCGCTTCAGTCTGATCTGCATCCTGTTCCTGGTTCCGATTGGTCGTACCCCGTCCTGGCCGTCGACATCCTCGGGGGCCGCGCTCCCGCCTACTTCATGCCCCAGGCCGCAAGCTGCCGCGCAATCGCTTCGGTCGCCGCTTCGAGTCCGCCTGGTCCGATCGACGCGGCCTCTTCCTGGTAGAGGCCCTTGCCGTAGTCATCCGCGGGCAGCAGGTAACCGCCCGTTCCCCTGTTGCACAGGACGACCACGACGATGGCGGTAGCCGGAAAGCGCGCCCTGAGTTCGCGCTGGAACACGCTGTAGGGTTCGCCGCTGACCAGTACGAGGACGCTTTCGCCGATGCGCCAGAGCGTGACGCCGTAGGGGGCGGAAGTTCTGTCCGGCGGAATGCTTTCGACGCGACGCATGGTCCGCCGAACCCGTTCAATACGGGCGCGACAGTCGGCGGCTTCCCGGTTTCGCCCGTCCCGCCTGGCGTTTTCTTCGCGGGACATCCATTCGGCGAGCTGCCGGTCCAGTTCCGACTGCGTGGGCAGGTCCAGCAGGGGCAGGTCCAACGTCATCACGGCGGAGTCGAAGGTTTTGAGCCGCCGGGCGCGTCCGGCATCCATGGGGCTGTGTCGCCAGACCCCAATGGTGGCGCCCGATATCACGGGACCGTCGTAGCGCATCTCGGTGCCGTCAGGCAGCAGGGACTCCATGGCCGAAAGCGCGGCATAGCCCAGCTGAAGGCCGTTCCGGTCCGCCGCCGCCGTTTCGCCCACGAACCCGTACCGCGGTCCGAGATCGCCGCTTGCGCCCAGCATGAACACGCAGGGCGCGCCGGTTTCCCGTTCCACGACCTCCCGCATGGCGCCGGGGTAGTCGGGGCTGATCAGCGTATTGTCCCAGGCCAGGGTCGTGGGATGGCAGCCATAGTTGACGAGGGTGACGACCAACCCGCCTTCCCGGTCGCTGGCGCGCGTGACCACGACCGTGTCGTCGGCGGCTCTTTCCGGGTTGGTCCCGCAGGCATACAGCCGGTTTTCCGCGTCCCAGTAGTCCCGATTGAACGCCAGGTCGCAGCGGCCGAGCCCGAAGGCCAGGTCGACCGGCTGCACGGCGGCCCTGCCCTCTTCCACGAGGCCGGCCAGTCCCTTGCCGAGTTCGTCCAGGTATCCCGGGATCAGCGCGCCGCCCTCGTGCTCCAGTCGATCCGGATCGTAGTTGCCCGCGGCGTGGGTATGGGAGAAGGTAATGACGACGCGTTCGGCGGGCAGGCCCGAACCGGAAGAGACGGTATCCGAAAGACGCTGCAGGTCGACGGCCTGCAGCCAGCCCAGTTCGAGGACGACGAGGGCGTGTTCCACCCCCGAACCGGGGTCCGCGAATACCAGCGCGGAAGCGGTCAGTTCCCGGTGCGCGCCCGTGGACGCGTCATGCTTCGCCGCGCCCCAGCTGCGGTGGTATATCCCCTCGGGCGGGGTGATATCGATCCGTGCGAAGCCCAGATCGCAACGGCCGGCCGGCATGGCAAATACACGCTGACTCAAAGGGTCCTCCTCCTTGATCTCTATGCGCTCAGTCGCATGTCGAGAATCTGAATGGCCATGCCCGCTTCCAAAACGCCGGGCGACCGGTGCACGGCGTTATGGCCGAAAGACGGTGACGGCCGACCGAGCTTTCGGTAGGTCGCCAGCGTGCGCAGCGGTTCCTTGCCCGGCGTCCCGCTCTCCTGCTCCACCAGGATCGTGGCGCACCGGCCACAGGGTTTTACCAGGTCGAGATCCAGGTCCCCGGCGCGAACGTGCTTCCACGTGTCCTCCGCGTAGGGCGGACAGTCTGCCACGACGACATTGGGCCTGAAGCGGTTCATGCGGACAGGCGATGCGAGCCGCGCATTCAGGTCCGCCAGGGAGGCTTCGGAGATCATCAACAGCGGAAAGCCGTCCGCGAAGCCCACCTGGTCGCCTGGCCGGGCCGCGAAATCCGGGTCTACGGGACGCACGAAGCCCGGTTTGAAATACAGCAGGCGGCTGGCAGTGTCCAGGTACGAGCGGAACCAGTCCGCCGCGTCGTCGCCCTGGTCGATCCCGTCGCAGGCATCTCCCCATACTTCCACGTTCCGGATATGGCCCTCCTCGGTTCGCGGCACCGCGAGGTCCTCCATCCCCGGCGCCGAAAGGACCAGCCCGCCGTTTTCCACGGCAGGCCGAACGAGCGCCAGGGCGGGCGTGTCGCGCTGGGTGAGCATTCCGCCGCCACTGCCGACGACGATCCACGACCGGTCATACCGGATCCCCCGGGCGTCAAGCTCCGCCCGTTTTACTTCCTGTCCGGCGCAGGACTTGATGGGATAGACGTGGAGGGAGGATATGTAAGGCATGGATGTTCCTTTCGCAAATGAGCTTCCGGATGGGCAATTCGTTCATGTGCCAAAACACCGGGCCAGGGGATTTCGTTCGCGCGGTTTCGTTTGCGCGGTTTCACGGGCCGGCCCCTTCCGCTTCGCGA
>JAPOOT010000425.1 GCA_026713285.1 Gemmatimonadota bacterium
ATCATCCGCCTCTTCGACGGACGCATCGTGACGGAGGCCGCGGCTTAGAAAGACACGTACCGGGATTCGGCGTGGGAGGCGATCGGGAAATACGGTGAAGAAGTGTCCCGCGGATGCTGTGAGAACTACGCTGAGTTTCGGTGAGGACGTACGCCGGTTATTCGGTGAGGACGTGTACAGCCGGAACCTACCTCGTGGTCAGCCAGTCCCAGAAGCCGGTGGATTTCTGCTCATCGGCCGAATCCAGGACATCCTCCGATATGTACAGGGTCGGCATCAGGTTCAGCATCTGGTTGCCCCGCCATGCCCTGTATCCCCACCTGTTCGTCTCAATTGCCGCACCTCGTACGTAGGGCCGCCACATTTCATTGATCAGGGTATGCCACAGGAACACGCCGCCCACGTCGCGGACGAGTATTTCCTCTGCTTCCTGGTATAGCTCGATCCGCCGGACCGGGTCTCCCACCAGCACGTTTGCCCTCAGCACCAGTTCTTCGAACCGTTCATTGTACCAGGGATGGCGTCCATTCGACAGCCACAGCGTGAGCAGGTTGCTGGCATCGACATAGTCGTAACGGTAGGGGATGAGCGCCAGCGTGAGTTCCTTGGCGTTCATCGTTTCCGTAAACACCTTCCTTTCCACGTTTCGTACGCCTACTTCGATGTTCAGGCTTTGTTTCAACATGGCCTGGACCGCCTCGGCGGCCGTGTTGATCACGATGGGTTCTCCCCGCAGCCACATGTTCACGGCCGGGAATCCCTTTCCGTCCGGAAAACCCGCTTCCGCAAGGAGTCTGCGCGCGAGGTCCGGGTCGTATGCCTGGAAGGACGCCAGCGCTTCGGGGTTGGCCGCGGGGAACCCCGGCGGCGACATGGCGGAAGCCGGCAACGCAATGTCCCGCAGGGCGGATTTCATGAGCGAGGCCTGGTCGACGGCATGGCTGAAGGCCTGGCGAACCCTCAAATCATTGAAGGGGGGATTGTGGGTATCCATCATCAGATAGAAAGTCTGGAAATCCACATAGGTGTTCAGGTGATCCTTCAAATCAGGAATCGAATTGACACGGTTTATTTCGGCCTGGTTGCTCAGCACGATGTAGTCGACTTCGCCCGCCTCGTAAGCGGCGAGGTAGGGCGGCTGCGCGGCGGCGTTGAAGAGCTGCGCCGTGATGCGTTCCAGGTAGGGCTTGTTGGGTCCCCGGTACGTCGGACTGGGCTCGAGGACGATGCGGTCGTTGATCGTCCATTCCTTGAGCCGGAACGGACCGTTGCCCATGTGGGTTTCGGGCCGGGTCGACCAGGCCGGACCGTATTTCTCGTAAAGGTGGGTAGGGGTTACCCAACTGTAGTTCAGCAGCTCCGGCGTGTAAGGCGTCGGCTGGGTCGTGGTGAAAGCGATCGTATGCCGGTCAAGGGCTTCGACGCCCAGGGAATCCAGGGGCAAACGGCCGTCCACGACCTCGCCCCAGTTCTTGATGGGACGGTAGTACCATTCGAAATCGAAACCGGTTTTCGGATCGGCCCAGCGTCGGAACGAAGACAAGTAGTCGTAGGCCGTGGCGGGCCGGCCGTCGCCAAAAACCAGGTCCCGCTGCAGATGGAAAATCCATGTG
>JAPOOT010000298.1 GCA_026713285.1 Gemmatimonadota bacterium
AGGAGGGGATGAAGTACCCGGCGTATTCTGCGAATCCCACGGCGAGCGCGGCGATGATTCCGGTCAGGTACATGGTGAAGGACACCCAGCCGAAGAGGAATCCGCAGAACGGACCGTAAGCTTCCCGGAGATATACGTACTGGCCGCCGGCCCTGGGCATGGCGGCGCCGAGTTCGGAGTAGGCCAGCGCGCCGGCGAGGGCGTGCAGGCCGCCGAACAGCCAGGCAAGGAGTATGAGCGAGGCCGAGGGTATGCCCCGGGCCATCAGGCCGGTGGTGAGGAAAATCCCCGAACCGATCACGATGCCGATGACGATCATCGTGGTGTCGAAAAGACCGAGCTGGCGGACCAGGCCAGTCTTTTCTTTTTGATCGCTCGGAATTGCCATATATTGAGAATAGGGGACGTTCCGCCGGGTGGCCGCACATGGATGCGAACACGGCCCAGGCGGGCATATGGAAGTGGAAAGCGAACGTCCATGTTACCGGGACGACTCGCCTAAGTCAAGGTGGGATTGCTGCAGGAAGGAAACCTCGATTGAACGATACGGCGCTGGACCTCATCGCCTCGACGACCTACCCCATTCACCGGCCTGGATCGGCCGCGTACAGCGCACTTGTCGCAAGGTGCAGGGATGACCTGGCGGCCCAAAGCGCCTGCCTGTTGCCCGGATTCGTCACGGAGGAGGCCAGGGTACGGATGGTGGCCGAGGTGGATCGTGCCGCGCCCAGCGCTTTTCCTTGCCGGAACGCCCATAACGTATACCTCGAGGAGCACGACGGCGCCTTTCCGCCCGATCACCCCCGGCGAAGGCTCCAGGCAACGGACCTGGACTCGGTCGCCTTCGATCAGATGCGTCCCACAGACGGTCTGCACCAGTTGTATTCCTGGGATCCGCTCCTTTCCTTCTTAGCCGACGTCCTCAACAAGGAACACTATTACAGGATGGCCGACCCTTTTGCCGCGCTGACGGTTAACGTCATGCGCGAGGGACAGAACCACGGCTGGCATTTCGACGAGTCCGAGGCTACGACTACCCTGATGGTACAGGCGCCCGAAGAAGGCGGCGTCTTCGAGTACGCACCGAACGTCCGTCCGGAGGAAGGCGGGTCATACGATACCGTGGAACGGGTGCTGCGCGGCAGCTATCCGGACGTACGTACACTCGCCGTGAAGCCCGGTACGCTGATCCTCTTCGTCGGCTACCATTCCATGCACCAGGTGACACCGGTCAAGGGTCCGGTTACCCGGTATGTCGCCACGTTCTGCTACAAGGACCGGCCCAATGTCTGCAACAGCCCCGAGGTACAGAAGCTGTTCTACGGGCGAACGGCATGACGAAGGGAGATTGGCAGAAGAAAGTCGTTTTTGGAGATCGCTCAAGGACCAGGAGGTGGACCATTGCACGCAGTGATCATTGGGAACGGCGTAACAGGGGTAACAGCCGCCACGCGGCTCCGGCAGCTTCAGCCCGACTGGAAGGTCACGCTGGTATCGGGTGAATCGGCCTTCCACTATTCCCGCCCCGCCCTCATGTACATCTTCATGGGGCACATGACCTACGAGGCGACGAAACCCTTCGAGGACAATTTCTGGCGAGACCAGCGGCTGGACCTGGTCCGAGACTGGGTCACCGGCATCGATATCGACGACAGGCAACTGGTTCTTCACCGGAACGGACGCCTGCC
>JAPOOT010000471.1 GCA_026713285.1 Gemmatimonadota bacterium
GCTGGGCATCATGCTGGGCACCCGGGACCAGTGGATGCGGCACCTGTCCGATCCCGCCAATCACGATGCGGTGAGCGAATCCGCGGCGCCTCGAAAGCATGAAGCGTTGCGCAGGGACCTGGAATCATCCCTCAGGCTGGCCATCGAAAGCGCCCTGGAGCTGGTCCACGGGGCATTCCCGGAACAGCACCGAAACGAAACCGTAGAACTCGCCCGTTTCGCGGCAGAGAATCTGCGTGCGGAGAACCGGACAAGCGCGATAGATGCATGCATCGGACTTCCCGGATTTCCAGGTTCAGATGCAGAATCCCTTCCCTGCTGGATCGGTTTCGCGGAATTGTTCCTGACTGCGCAGGGAACCCGGCGCCAGGCGGTCAACAGGAACCATGGATTCCCGCCGACCGATGCCGGACGCGCCGCCAAAGAACGGCTCGCCCGCATCGACCTGAGCCCTGTATTCGCCGAGTCGTTACATGAACTGCGGTCGCTGCCCGCTCCGCGTTTCGAAGATGGACAGTGGGACGTCCTGAACGCGCTGATGCTCCTGCTGCCCGTGGCGGTGGCACAACTCAGGCTCGTGTTCCGGGAAGAAGGGTGCGTCGACTTCACGGAGATCGGCATCGGGGCGCGGGCTGCGCTGGGTCCCGACAAGGCGCCCACCGACCTGGCCCGCAGCCTGGACTTTCACATCCGGCACCTGCTCATCGACGAGTTTCAGGATACCTCCCAGAGCCAGTACGGCCTGCTCACCCGACTGATCAGGGGCTGGCGCCCGGGAGACGGCCGGACGCTGTTCCTGGTGGGCGATCCCATGCAGTCGATATACGGTTTCCGCGAGGCGGAGGTGGGGCTCTTTCTTCAGGCCCGTAAAAGCGGGGTCGGCGCCATCCGGCCGATCCCCCTCGCGCTGTCGGTGAACTTCCGCTCATATCCACGGGTCGTGGACTGGGTGAACCGCGCGCTGCGTGACGCATTTCCCCCTGACGAGGACATCCTGTCGGGCGCGGTAACCTACGAGCCTTCCGTGGCCTTCAAGGCCGAATGTGCGGACAGTTGCGTGCGTTTTCATCCCTTCCTGGTCCGTGACCAGGACGCCGAATCCGAACGCGTGGTCGAAGTTATCACCGAGGCGCAGGCGGAGCGACCGGGCGAGACCATCGCCGTCCTGGTCTCCGCCCGCAGTCATCTGTCCGGTATCGTTACTGCCCTGCGAAGGAACGGCAAGAGATTCCGGGCCGTGGAGATCGACGCCCTGGGGGACCGCCCGGTGGTGCGGGACCTGATGTCGCTCACAAAAGCGCTCCTGCATCACGGCGACCGGTTGGCCTGGCTGGCGATATTGCGCGCTCCTTGGTGCGGCCTTACTTTGAAAGACCTGGAAATCCTGGTTGGAGGCAACGCCGCATCCGCCGCATGGGACCTTCTGCAGGACCGCGAGAGACGGGGGCGGCTGTCTCCTGACGCCGTATCCAGGATCGGCCGCCTGATACCCATTTTCGCCGACGCGTTCGCCCTGCGGGGCAGGCTGCCGCCACGACGGCTGGTGGAAGGCGTCTGGACCGCGCTGGGCGGACCGGCGTGTCTGGAAACGCGGACGGAACGTGAAGACGCTTCCGCTTTTCTCGATCTCCTGGAACGGGCCCAGGACGGACTGGGCATCCCCGACGAGAAGGAATTCGCCGATGACGTCGAGCGCCTATTCGCTCCTTCAGACGTCGAAGCCGGCGGGGACGTGCAATTGCTGACGATTCACCGGGCCAAGGGGCTGGAATTCGATACCGTCATCCTTCCTGGGCTGGGCCGGCTTCCCCGGGCGGAGGATCCGAAATTGCTCCTGTGGCACGAATATGCCCGCGGCGATCGGTCCCGGCTTCTGCTGGCGCCTATTCGCGCGACTGGCGGCGAGAAGGACCCGCTCTACGCCTACCTGGGCGGCATTGAATCGCGAAAGCGCGACCACGAACGGACCCGCCTGCTCTATGTGGCTGCCACCAGGGCGCGGAAATGCCTGCATCTGCTCGGTCACGCCGGAACCGATCCGGAGCGCGGAACGCTGAAAACGCCGGGCTCACGAACGCTGCTGGCAAGAATCTGGAACGCGGTAGAGCCGGAATTCCAGTCGGTGATGAAGGACCGCGGAGAGCAGGAACCGGAGGAAGACCTGGCCGACGCGAAGCCCCGGGGCGTGCCGCTCCGCCGCCTGGTAGCGGGCTGGACGCCCGGACCTTTACCTGAAAACGTCGACCTTAAACCGCGGTTTGACCCCTCGGATCCGGCAGGCCACGAATCGGCGCATCCCACCTTCGAGTGGGTAACCGAACTTCAGCGCCGGGTCGGGGTCGTCGTGCATCGGATGCTTCAGCGCATGTACGCACCGGATCTTCTGAACTTCAGCGAGGACACGCTCCGCATTGCGCTCAGGCAGGAAGGACTGGCCGGTGAGAAACTGGACGAGGCGGTTGCAAGGGCGACGTCCGCCCTCGGCAATACCGTCGCCGACGAACGGGGCCGCTGGATACTGACGCGGCACCCGAGCGACGAAAGAGAGCTTGCGCTTACCACGTTGCTCAACGGAAGGGTCCAACGATATGTCGTGGACCGAACTTTCGTGTCCGAGGGCAGGCGCTGGATCATCGACTACAAGACCAGCGCCCATACCGGCGGGGACCTCGAAGGGTTCCTGGACAATGAACAGCTGCGGTACCGCGACCAGTTGGAGGGCTATGCGAGCGTCTTGCAGCCAATGTATTCCGGCCCGGTAAACCTGGGTCTTTATTTCCCGCTGCTGCAAGGATGGAGGGCTTGGACGTACACGGGGAACCCGCGTTGAAGGCGCCTTGCGCGGAAGTCAGACCGGGACCCGGACATAACCGGAGAAGAGCACGATGAACGATCACACATTCCCCCTGATAGAAGTCGAAGGCAGCGGCTACGAAATGGGCTACCAGCATGGCGCGCAGGCAGCCGGTCTCGTCCAGCGGTACCTGCGCTGGATCGAGCGGCTGACCGGGAAGCCCCGGGATGCGCTGTGCCGGAACGCCATGGGTTTCTGGCCGCTGTTCGAGCAACTGAGTCCGGCCTTCGCCGAAGAGGTGCGAGGACTGGCGGCGGGCGCGGGCATCAGCCTGGAGGAAGCCGTGCTGTGCCAGGCCCGCGCCGAAGCCGCGCAAATGGCGGTCGGGGCCTGTACCGCCTTCGCGCTCACGCTGTCGGCAACGGCGGATGGGAACACGCTGGCCGGACAAAACCAGGATCTCGAGCCGGAATACGCCGATGTCGCGATCCTGTTGCGGGTAAAACCCGGCGATGGCCGGCCCCGTGCGCTGATGTTCACATTCGCCGGGCAGCTCGGTTATTCCGGAATGAACGAGCACGGCGTAGCCCATTTCGCCAATGCCCTCTACGGATGTACGTGGCGGATGGGGTTGCCCCACTACCCGATCAAGCGTCTGGTCCTGGAACAGCGGACGGTCGGGGACTGCGTGGGACTTCTTGCCAGGCACCGCACCTGCTCGGCCGCCAACCTGGTACTGTGCGACGGACAGGGAAGCATCGATACCGTGGAAATACGGCCCGAGGGAATTGCCCGGTACCAGGACGCCCATCCGGACGCCTGCCTGCATACCAACCATTACCTGACATCGGAGTTCGCCGATCACGAGTCCGGGCACCTGCCCGACTCGTGTCCGCGCCTGGACCGCATCCGGCAGCTTGTCCGGTCGCGTTGGGGGACGATCACCGTGGACACGATCAAGGAGATTCTGGCCGATCACGAGAACGACCCAGGCGGGATCTGCCGGCACGGCGCGGTCGGGATGTACTCGATTTCCGGGTACATCGCCGAGCCCGGAAAACGGCTTCTTCACGTCCGGCGCGGGCACGGTTGCCTGGGTGCGTGGAAGGCTTACGAAGTGTAAGGAATCCGCCGCGGCTTCCCGGTGACCGCGCGGGCTCCGACAGCAGCCAGGCGGAGAAGTTCGCGCCGCAAAGACCGCATTGCAGTCACACCTCCACGACGCCGGATTCGCGGGACGACCGGTAGGCCCCATCCTTTAGCTTTAGCATCGGAACACAGTCGCTCGCGTCCAGGGCCGCTGCCAGCCGCACGTCTTCCTCGAAACCTCGGCCGATCAGTTCTTTTCCGGACCCCGATGCGCAAATGACCGACGGCAGGTTTTCCCTGAACGCCGCAAATGCGCTGGCTGCGGTTTCGGCTTCCGGTGAACGTGAACCTTCCAGCGCGTGAATGACGGCTCCCGCGCCGACCAGGTCTTCAATCGCGGGTCTGAGGGTCTGTTGTTTCTTCCAGCGCTCTCCCGCGGGGATGATACTGATGCCGGACCCGTAACGCTGCAAAACGCCGGCAAGGGCCGATGCGTTCCTGAGGCAACCCGCGAATGTCGGCGTATCGCCGGTCGACAGGGAGAGCGTCGACCCTTTGGGAGAGGGCAGGACCAGGGCGCCATTGCCCGGAACCGCGGGTCAGGCCCCGGACTGTTCTTCGCGGGGGATTCTCCGCAAGTACCGGTTCAACTTGTGCGTTTCGTACCGGAAGTCATCGATGTACCTGGCTATCGTCGACAACAGGATGACTACCTCACGCAGTTCTCCACGCAATTCGTTCAGTGCCGCGTTGATCTGTTGCGCTTCTGTGTTTCTCATGAATTCTCCCCGACTCGGTGCTGACTGGTCTCAGGAAAACGTACCGATAAGGACGGCATCCATTGCGGGAGCAAGGTTTGCCTGCCGATCGCCTCGCCATGGCGTTCCGCTTCGAAACCGGGATGCCATCATTAAATGTGATTTATAATTATAATATACTTTATTTTTATTGCATCCGAAACTATAAATCGTTAAATGCGTGTTTGTATGCAGGCATGGCCGTAACGGAACCGGAAAACGACCGCTAACCCGCGGCCTCAAGCGTGAAAGTCTTCTTTCCGTCCAGACCGCACGCCACCGGATAGGTTTTGACCCTGGGGCTGCCTTCCCCCGGAACGTAGCGGACGCCGGGCGGGAAGTAGGCATAAAGCGCCGTATTGCGTGGATCGGGAGACCTGTTGGGACCGGATCCGTGCACCATCAGGCTGTGGAAAAACAGCGCGCTTCCCGCCTTCAACGGCACCTCGAGCTGGTGCGCCTCCTTCAAGTCGTGCCCATGCGCAGATTTCGTATCCTGCGCCTGCGCGATATGCCCCCAGTCTTTCATGCCCCACGTATGGCTTCGCGGGATGACGTAGAAACACCCGTTCTCGGTCGTGGCATCGTTCAGGGCAATGCTGACGGTCACGAGCGCAGGCGGTTCGATCGGCCAGTAGGCCGAATCCTGGTGCGGCGCGTGCGCGGAGCCGTGAAAAGCCGGCTTGAGCATCAGGGTGCTTCGGAACAGCAGCAGGTCGGGACCGAGCAGCCCTCCCACCACCCTAAGCAGGTTCGGATGGACGGAGAGATTGCGAAAAAACGTCGAGGTTTCCCGCGTGTTTTCGATTTTCCGAAGCACGGGCAGGCCGTCCGCACGGTTGGCGCCCTTCGCGTAGGGTTCGCGCTGGAAACGCGAGGATCTCGGATCGCCGGCGGCCTCGAGTTCCGCGGAAAACCGGTGCAGACGTTCGATTTCCTTGCGGCATCCGGCCAGTTCGTCTTCCGACAGCAGGTCCTCGACGATCAGGTATCCCTCTTCCTCGAAAAAGGTCTTCTGTTCAGCCAGGTTCATCATCACGCATCCCCTCCCGGATCGCTGTGATCGGTTCAATCTCCCCGTTCATTTTGCCGATTTTCAGCCCCTACCCTGCGGCCCGGTTCCCTTTCGTGCCGGTTCACGCCGAAATATCGTCTGTAATATGCGTTCGCTGGTCCGCCTGGGCGGAACATCCAATAGGCCAGCGCGGCAAGTCCCGCGAGGTCGCAAACAAGAACGGGCAGGCGGTAGATCGCCACTTCTTCGTAGCGCAGCACGGCTCCGCTGGCGCCCATGGCGGCGACGAAGAACGAGAAGGCCACGAGCCGTCTTGCCAGCCGGCTTCCGACCAGCGGGGCGGACAGGATGCCCAGCAGGGCGGTATGGAATATCACGAACCCCGCGTAACCGTTTCTCGTGGCCCGGTCGATCTCCCATTCGTACCTGAAGTGCCAGACGAGAAGGACATGGGCGAAAACAATCAGCGCGACCGGAATCATGTGATATCGCCTATGACGGTTTGCCGCGACCAGGACCATATTCGCGGTCAGCCCGGCAAAGCCTGTGATCGCGGCGAGAAAGGTTATCGATTCGATATACGTCATTCCCGAATGGTCCCTGGATTGGCGCATGCGGGATCAGGTGCCCGATGAGCGATTTAGTGCATCTTTTTTTACATTTCGGCGTCTAATGGTGTAGTACAGGGCAGGAAACGAAACCTGTGATCGCATCACGGGAACGATCGATTGCCTGCCAATGGTCAAAGGATTCGGTATGACTCCGGCGCCCCGCGGGAGCATACCCAATCACAAAGCGA
>JAPOOT010000334.1 GCA_026713285.1 Gemmatimonadota bacterium
CGCGGCTTTCCGCATCGGGTCCAGGTACATCATGATCTTTATGCGCAGGTAGCCGAGTTCCAGCGGTCCGGGCCGGTCCGCGTGCCAGTGGTGATAGGGCCGCCGGGTCATGGTGCCCTGCACACCTTCCGAACCCATCCACATCATATCTTTTCCCAGTAGCTGCGTCATGGGCGTATAGAGGCGGTCATCTTCGATCAACTCGGCCGTCGAGGCATGCAGTTCGAGGAACGGCGCCATGGACACATGCTCCTCCTCTGAGGGCGTGTGGCCCAGTTCGCCGGACCATATCTCGTCCGCGAGACGGCCAAGCCGCTCGATCTCCCCGGTGTCGAAGACCTGTCGAAGCGCGAGAAACCCAAACACCCGAAAATGATTAATCTGGTCTTCCGTCAGCATGGCGGGATCCCTGTCGTGTGGCGGTTCAAAGCGGTCGTGCGATGTCGCAGGCGCGATGTCGCAAGAAGGTCTTGAATAAACGTCGTATCCTTAATAACATGGGTACATTGCGCACCGCAAGGCTAATCCTGAAATCGATAGACCGAACTTCAGATATCCAAATACAGGATGATTCGGCCATGGCCCTTTCCGAAGGCAAAACCGTAAACGGCAAGAAAGACGGTTACTGGGTCACCTATTTTGCCAACGGCAACAAACGCAGCGAGGGCAATTACCGGATGGGTGTAAAGGACGGTAATTGGATTCAGTATTTCAGCAACGGCAACAAGCAGAGCGAAGGTCGCTTCAAGAACGGACTGAACGAAGGATGGTACGTCTGTTACCACGAGAACGGCACCAGGAAGTGGGAAGGCGGCTACGGTCCCCACGTGGGCAAGTCCTACGATGGTAAAAAGGAAGGCCGGTGGCTATGCTACTCGGCGAAGGACGGCGAGACTGTCTGGCGTACCATCACGTACAAGCATGGAACGCGCACCCAGCCCGACGAACATCCGCTTGGCCCGTGCTCCGAATGTGGAGCGCCCATCCACGATCCGGACACGGACCGTTGTCCGGACTGCGCGCGCTGAATCGGGGTCCGCTGGTGCCCGATCGCCGCCGGTCCATGGCACCTTTCTGCTCCGCCGCATCAGGCCGCATCAGGACGATTTCCTACTGAAGGGACCGCTTTCCCGTGAAAACCCGGATGACGCGTCGTACGTTCCTGCAGTCGTCGACCGCCGCGGGCCTGGGCCTGATGGCCGGATGCAGTCCGGCGCCTTCGCCCGGCGTCATCTTCAAGGGATGGGTGTACGAACCCGACCTGGTCCGGGAGAACCTGGACTACTTCGAGCAGCAGTCCGGCATCACCGTGGACTACAACGCGGTGTCGGGCAACTACCACGACAAGATGGTGGCGTTGCACGTGGGCGGGGCGCCCATGGAATGCTGCTACGTCCGCGACGACGACTTCGCCGAGTGGGTCGAGGCGGGTTGGCTCCGTCCCTGCGACGACCTCTTGGCCGCGGATCCGGACACGTCGGCGACGACCTCGGATCTCTTCTCCTACAACCTCTCTTCCATGACCTACGGCGGCGAGCGGTACGGGCTTCCCTACTACACCGACTTCAACATCTGGATCTACAACGAGCCCATGCTCGAGGCGGCGGGTTTCGACGCCCCGGCCCGCACGCTGGACGAGCAGACCGAGCAGGCCATCAAGGTCCGGGAGGCGCGGGTCCGCACGCC
>JAPOOT010000210.1 GCA_026713285.1 Gemmatimonadota bacterium
CTTCTCGCGAAACTGGCGCACGCTGGGCATGTGCGCCATGGCCCACGTCAACAAGATGGGCGACGAGATTGGCGGCGCCCGGCGCGGCATCTTCCCCGTCATCGTCTCGGCGCTGGTCATGGCCGCCATCATTTCCGTGGTATATACCGTCTTCCTGGGTTACGAAACCACGGGCGCGGATGGGTTCAGGGACGCATTCGGAAACGCGAAGGCGGGTTACAACACGCTGACGACCTGGATCAATAACCAGACCCAGTTGACCGGCGGCGAGTACCTGGGCCTGGGGGTCGGCGCCTTCATTGCCTGGCTGCTGATCCTGGCCCACCATAATTTCCACTGGTGGCCGCTGCATCCCATCGGCTGGGCGGTGGCCAAGACCTGGGGAATCGGTATGATCGCCACGTCGATCTTCCTGGTCTGGTTCGTTAAGGCCATTATCCTGAAACTGGGGGGCACGAGATTGTACCGCGAGACGCAGCCCTTCTTCATCGGCATGTTGGTGGGTTACGTATTGGGCGTTGCGCTTTCATACAGCGTCGATGTGATCTGGTTCCCGAACTCGGGCCACATCGTGGAAACATGGTAACGAAAAGAAAAGGAGCTTTATATGAGTGTGGATCAGGTCATGCCCGACGAAGCGGCCAGGCTGGTCGAATCCGAGGGCTACGTGTACATCGATGTCCGGTCCGTTCCCGAATTCGACCAGGGACACCCCGCGCCGGCGGTGAACATCCCGCTCCTGCACGCGGACGAGCAGTCCGGTCAGATGACGCCCAATCCCGATTTCGTCCAGGTGGTTAAAGCAAACTATCCGGAGGATGCCAAACTCGTGCTGGGCTGCCGGACGGGCCAGCGGTCCGACCATGCCGCCCAGTTGCTGCAGTCCATGGGATACCAGACGGTCGTGAACATGCGATGCGGGTTCAGCGGAGAGATGACCCCATTCGGCCAGGTGGTCAATCCGGGTTGGGAGGAAGTGGGCCTGCCGGTGAGTCACGATAGTGGCGAAGGAGTGAGTTACGCATCGCTGGCGGGGAAGCCTGAGGGTTCCTGACGGGCGGCCGCAGCTACTGAACGGTCCGGGCGGGTCCGGGCGGGGCCGGGCGAGTCCGGGCGGCCGCAGCTACTGAACGGTCCGGAGAGGTCCGGGCGGGGCCGGGCGGGGCCGCTGGATTCCGCCGCGGGCGGCTATCCGTGCAACACCTCATCGTAATAAGCTTCATACTGCGGGACGACGGCCTCGTCGGCGAAGTTGTCCAGTACCCGTTGGCGCGCCTGCCGTCCGATGGTCTGTCTGTAGTCGTCATCGGCCAGCAGTTCCGTGGCGTGACGGGCCATCTGATCGATGTCTCCCACCTCGGTGATGAATCCCGTCACCCCGTGGCGCACCAGTTCCGGCAGGCCGCCCGCATTGGCGCCGATGACCGGTACGCCGCAGCTCATGGCCTCCAGGGCCGACAGGCCGAAACTCTCCTGTTCGCTGGGAAGCAGGTACAGGTCGGAACAGGACAGGATCCGGTCGACTCCCTCCTGCTCGCCGAGAAAAACCACGCCGTCCTGCAGTCCCAGTTCGCGCACCAGTTCCTGCATCGGAATCCGTTCCGGTCCCTCCCCCACCAGCAGCAGCTTGCACTTGACCCTGGTCCGCACCTCCGCGTACATGCGGATGATATCCCCGATGCGCTTGACGGGCCGGAAATTCGAGACGTGGACGATGACCTTCTCGTCATCGTCGACGAAATTGCTGATGTCGCAGTGACCGTCCCCCCGGCGGAACCGGTTCACATCGACGAAATTGGGTATTACGCGGATATCCGTGTCGATCTCGAAGAGCGACTGCGTATCTCGCTTGAGGGACTCCGAGACCGCCGTGACCCCCTGGCTTTCCTCGATGCTGAACCGGGTGATCCGGTAGAAGGACTTGTCGCTGCCCACGAGGGTGATATCGGTTCCGTGCAGGGTCGTGATGACCTTGATGTCCCGGTCCCGCAGCATGTGCCGCGCCAGGAAGGCGCAGGTGGCGTGGGGAACGGCGTAGTGCACGTGCAGGATGTCCAGTTCCGCTTCCAACGCCACGTCGGCCATTTTCGCCGCAAGCGCCAGGGTGTAGGGCGGATACTTGAACAGCGGGTAGGGCATGACCTCGACGTTGTGGAAGTAGATGTTCTGGCTGTATTCCTGCAGGCGGAATGGAATCGAATAGCTCACGAAATGGACCTTATGTCCTTTACGCGCCAGGGCCTGTCCCAGTTCGGCGGCGATGGCGCCGCTTCCTCCGTAGGTGGGATAGCAGGTGATACCGATGTTCATGGGACTCTGCCTCCGCCCGTGAAGTGGGCCAGCGGATCGTCGATCGAAAGGTATTCGCGGACGACGAAGGGCTCACCGTACCGCGCACCAATCAGCGTGCCGTAGTAACGGCTCTGGGCCTCCACTTCATCGAGGAACTCCGGACGGCTGATGTAGGTTTCCTGCTCGCTGGAGTCCGGGTCATGGAATTGGGAACGGTGGGCCTTCACGGCTTCGATCTTCCGGTTGAAGGCGGAGGATATGTCGACGATGAAGGAAGGTTTGGGTTCTTGATATCGGTGGTGCGTGAGGTAGAGAACCAGTTGCCGGGGCCGGAAGGCCGGGTGGTCCGTTTCGATTTTCTCCAGGCCCGCCAGGAAGGCCGCGTCCCTGGCCAACCGGGCGGTCGCCCCGTGATCGGGATGGCGGGCGACTTCGTGGGGAACGAGAAGCAAGTCCGGTTGGAACCTTCGTATGGCGACGACGAGGGCGTCGCGGTGCGACTCGCAGGCCGCGATGCGGGAATCCGGCAGTTCGAGATTCAGCCTTTCGGACAGCCCGAGCACCTTCGCCGCTGCCGCCGCTTCCCGCCTTCGGTCGTCGACCGTGCCGCGGGTGCCCTTCTCGCCCAGGCTCATATCGACAATACCGGTGACGTATCCCAGGTCGGCGAAACGGACCATCAGGCCGCCGCAGTGCAACTCCACGTCATCCGGATGCGGGGATACGGCCAGGACGTCGAGTTTCATAGCGGGGTTATCCTGTGTCTGAAGTCCGATTCGTCCGTGGCTTCGAAGAGTGTCTTCATGACATCGAATCCGTAGAGGGCGACGTACTGCCAGATGTTGGCCACCCGTTCCTGGAGATGACCGTTGGGATAGATCATGCGGTCCGCCCGCATGATCTGGCCGCGCATGACTCCGTCCGCTCTCTTCATGGCCCGGAGGGTCTTTTCCTCCAGCTTGCCCAGGGCGAAGTTGGTCTTTCTTTCCGAAGCGTCCACGATCCGGCTCAACCCGGGGTCGAGCGCCGTCACGTGTCCTTTCAGGTTCCGGTAATGGGCTTCCACGTCGCCCCGTGCGGCACGAAGTCCCTCGGTGATATGTACCGGCATGTCGTCCCGTAGCTTCCGGTCCACCACGGTCTCGATCCCCCGGACGAAATGGGAGATCGTGAGGCCGTGCTTCTCCAGTATCCGGGCGGTCCTGGCGCCCACCAGCGTGTGAGAAGCGCGGGGATAGACCACGGGAAAGGGCAGACCGAACTGGCGATAGACACCGCCAAGCTGGCCGTAGTAGGCGATTTCCGCCGGACCGCCGATATAGGTCAGCGTCGGAAACAGGCTGTCCTGCACCAGAGGACGGGTGATGACGTTGTGGGTGAATCGCTCGGGCGCATCCTCGAGCGAGCGCAGCAGGTCCCGGTCCGAAAAGGACAGGCTGCCGTCCCGGTTGCCGAACCGTCCGTTCCCATAGCTCAGGGCGTTCCGCTGTCCGTCCTGGTAGAGAAACAGGTTTACCGCCTCGGGGAGACGGGAGACCTGGGGATCGAACCCGGCGTCGGCCAGTTTTTCTGAAGCTGCCAGGACCGAGCGCGTGGACGCGAGCGGTTCGCGGATTTCCTGTTCGAACACGGGGCTCATAAGGGGTTTCAGCGCCGGGTCGGTGGGGTCTACGAGAACCAGGCCCGTTCCCTGGAAAAGCAGTGTCATGAGCCGGGCGAAGGCATCGGAAAGCGAAGTGCCGGCGGTACAGTGCTGCCGAAGCGCGCCGATGGCGGAGGAGCTGTATTCCGAATCGGGCAGGGCATCGGCGAACTGCTCGAGCAGCGCCGCGATTTCGGGTCCAAGCAGGCGGTCGCTCGCGGAACGGCGGTCATTGGGGTCGTCGGGACTCAGTTCAAAGCGCAAGGCGTCCCCGTCCGCCTGGCATACGTGGACATGGTTGATCTCGGCGTAGTCGTGGTCGTCGGCGGCCATCCAGAAAACCGGCACGGCCCGCACGCCGGTTTCTTCCGATACCCGTTTCGCCAGCTTGACGGCCGTGACGGCCTTGTAAATCGTATAGAGCGGACCGGTGAATAGTCCGGTCTGCTGACCCGTGGAGATCACGAAGGTATCATCGCCGCCAAGGGCACGGGCGTTTTCGAGGACGCTTTCGTCCGCCCCGTAGCGGCCGTTCTGCGCCTCGAGCGTCCGGGCCACGGCCCTTCTCGGCGGGGGATTCGACCGGGATCTTACTGCTTCGATCGCGCGCGGCCAGACGTCCGGGTCGCGGGGATCGTAAGTATAGAAGTGCCGCAGTGACTCGAAATCGTCGAGAAAGGTATGCAGCAGGTGATCCGGCAACACCTGGCGGTAGTCCACTGCATGAAGGTTCATGTAACCGGCCTTGTTCGACTCATTTCCGAACGGCAGGGCTGTAGAAGTCGGTTTCAAGCGGCGTGAACCGGACTCCGCGTTCCAGGCGCCTTGTTCCCCATCCGCTTTTCCATAATAAGCAGATAGGCGGGTAGCGCGACCAGGGCCGTAGCCAGCGTGGCGATCTCTCCCACGTTGGCCATGATGCCGAAGGAATGCAGGCCCCGGTTGGACGTGAGCATGAGAGAAGTGTAACCGATCAGCGTCGTGGACGAACACATGACCAGGGCCGCGCCTGTATGCTGTACCATA
>JAPOOT010000275.1 GCA_026713285.1 Gemmatimonadota bacterium
TACGCCGACGACCTCGCCGTGCAGGTGCCCACCTCCTGTTTCCGCAACGGCATCTGTCACGAGTGCATCGTGGAAATCCAACAAGGGATGGAAGGGCTCGTACCCAGGTCCAAGCCGGAGTCCTTCCTGCGCGAGAACTACCGGCTCGCCTGCCAGGCGCGCGTGATCGACCCCAATGTGGACATCGCCTTCGCTCCACTCCGCCGTACGCCCAAGATCCTGACCGTTACCGAAGAAAAGGAAACGCCGCTCGATCCCCTGGTCACCCGGCGGGGCGATGCCGTCTTCTACGACGGCGAGCAGGTCGACCGGTTCCGCGGACACGTGTACGGGCTCGCCATCGACCTGGGCACGACCACGGTGGTCATGGATTTCGTGGACCTGGAAACCGGCCGGAGCGTCCACGTCTGTTCCTTCGAGAACCCCCAGCGCTTCGGCGGCAGCGACGTGATGCACCGCATATCCTACGACGGCGGGTTCGAGGACGAACTCTGGAACGCCATCATCAACGCCGTCAACCACGAGATCATGGACTGGTGCGAGCGGACGGAAACCACTCGGCAGGAGATCTACGAGATCGTCGTGGCGGGCAACTCCACCATGCGGGACCTCTTCTTCCGCCTCGACGTGCAGAGCATCGGCCAGAAACCTTACAAGTCGCTGATCGAAAACGAGTACCTCGCGGGCGATCGGGATACCACGGCGCTGACCATCGGCACCCGCCGGCTCGGCCTGCGGGCCAATCCGAAGGCTCGTGTCTACGGCCTGCCCATTATCGCCAGCCACGTGGGCGGCGACGTGACGGCCGACCTGGCCACCGTCGACCTGGCTGCGCGGCCGGGTGTATCTATGCTGGTAGACGTAGGCACCAATACCGAGGTGGTCGTGGCAGGAAATGGACGCATGGTTACCGCTTCATGCCCCGCCGGTCCCGCCTTCGAGGGCGGCGGAATCAAGTACGGCATGCCCGGCTACGAAGGCGCAATCGAAACATTGAAGTGGGAAGACGGGCGGTTCGACTGGCGCACCATCGGAGACTCCACGCCCCAGGGCATCTGCGGCTCCGGCCTGATTGATCTCCTCGCCGAGCTACGCCGCCACGGTATGATGAGTCCCAAGGGGGTGTTCCCCGACCGGAAACAGTTCGAGGTGCCCGTCGTAGCCAAATCCGGCATCACCCTGTCCCGGCAGGACGCCAGCAACCTGGCCCAGGCCAAGGCCGCCAACTATTGCGGCCAATACATCGTCCTCCGCGCCTTCGGCGTCGCGCCCGGCGACGTGGACCGGCTCTTCCTTGCAGGTGGATTCGCCAACTACGTGGACGTGCGCAACGCCATCGACATCGGGTTCCTGGCCCCCGTGCCTGAAGACCGCATCTTCAAGGTCGGCAACGCCGCCGTCCAGGGCGCCCGGGAGATCCTCCTGTCCCACACGCGCCGCAAGGAAATGGAAACGCTGGTCAGGGACATCGAGCATATCGAGCTCGAGACCACCCCCGACTTCTTCGAGATCTTCGTCGAAGCCTGCCAGTTCAAACCCATGCCGGGGGTGCTGGTGTAGAGAGGATTGTCGACCCCGGGTATTCTATACTAGATCTGGGATGGGTTTTCGACTATTGCTATTGATCGGGTTAAAGTACTCACTGATGCATGTTCCGCCTGAGGCCTCCACAAAGAA
>JAPOOT010000310.1 GCA_026713285.1 Gemmatimonadota bacterium
ATCTTGAACTTCGTGGGTATGGCCCGGTCAGGGTCGGCAAGTACGGGGAAGGAAAGCGCTTCCCGGGTGACTTTCGACTTGGCGACGAAATCCCTGGTCTGTTCGAGATCTTCGGGATTGATGAAGAGTAGTTCCGTGTCCAGTTCTGCTATGCGTTCGTAGTCGAATTGCAACTGCCCCAGTTGCCGTAAGCAAAGGGGTCACCAGTAACCGATCCAGCCACGG
Source organism: Gemmatimonadota bacterium (assembly GCA_026713285.1). GTDB lineage: Bacteria > JAAXHH01 > JAAXHH01 > JAAXHH01 > JAAXHH01 > JAAXHH01. Next base: position 226 of record JAPOOT010000310.1, read on the forward strand.
TCGACGACCACCAGGAGGTTCTTGCTGCCCTTGTAATCGGCGAAGTTGACCGTCTCACCGTTTACGTCCTGCAGGCTGTATTCCGGCGCGGGCTGGCCTACCCTCGGAGCCAGGTTTCTGGGTTGGGCGTCGGCGGTTTCCGCCACCAGGCCGACCAGCGCCAGGGCGAAGCACCACCGCGCTAATGCACGTACCATAGTCTTCCTCCTCGATTGGAAGTCATCCTTCCCGTTTCTATGCAATTCGCTTGCGTTTTGTTCCCTTTAATATAACCTACCCCGGTACGCCTGTGAACTTCATTTTTTAATGATACGCTGCATTGTGAAGGATAGGGAGGAGCCGTTTTCCATGACACCGGGCATAACCCAACTCTGTCTCGGCCGCCAGGATCTTGAAGAGGATCTTTCCAGGGCCCGTAGCCTGGGCTATGAGGCCATCGAACTGGTGTTTTCCGATGAGGGATCGCCAAACATAGACGCTTCGACGCCGGAAATCTCCGCGGTCGCCGAAGCCTGCCGTAGACACGGACTCGAACTGTGTTCCATGATCGCCATCAGGAAAGATGCCGGTTCCCTGCTATCGCCGTCCGCGGCCGAACGGGCGAAGCGGGTGGCCATCCTCGAGCGGGGCTTTGAAATTGCCGAGATCCTTGGTGTGGACGCCCTGCTCCTGCATCCCGGGGCACTTGACCCCAAGAGCTCATATGGCACGACCTGGGACAACTTCCGCGACGCCCTTCGCGATCTCGCCCCCTCAGCGGAGCGCCACGGTACCCGCATCGGCATCGAGAATGTGTGGAACCAGTTCATGCTGAGTCCCCGGGAAGCCCGTCAACTCGTCGACGAGGTCGGGTCGTCCGCCGTCGGGATCTACCTGGACACAGCCAACATGATCCTCTACGGCTACCCGGACATGTGGATCAAGGAACTGGGCCGCCGGATCTTCAAGGTGCACGTGAAGGATTTCCGCCGTGGGGAAGGCGCCTGGGTCCAGCTGATGGACGGCGACACGGACTGGCCGGCGGTCATGGCCGAATTGCGCGGCATCGGATTCGACGGCGCCCTGGTGAGCGAAGTCGGCGGCGAAGATGCCGCCATGCGGGTAACCGCCGAGCGCATCAGGCGGATCATCGCCCTGTAGGACATGCGCTCCCCGGACCTCGAATTTCTCACCGTCCAGACCAGCTGGCTTCTCATCCTCACCACACTTCTGGCGGCAGACAGCCATCAGGGGGCCGATGATTGAGCCGTCGTCACCGCCTCGCCCAGACGGCTTCCGCGTACTTGATTACACCGTTTACGTAGGAGTCTATGGGGTTGTAACTGAAGATGGCCTTTCGTCGCGCGGCGTCGGCTGCACCGTATTTACCTCGTTCATTGAGGTATTTCGCGACGCTCATGATGGCGTCCGGCCACGAATGGAGATTGATCGTGCCGTCTCCATCACCGTCGGCCGCATGAGGCATGCTGGCCGGCATGAACTGCGGGTATCCGATGGCGCCGGCCCATGACCCGTGGAGGGACAGCGGGTCGACACCCGTCGCCTTGCTGTGGCGTAGAAGCGCCACCAGGTTGCCTACGCACCGTCTACGTATCTTGGCAAAGCGTTCTTCCTGTTTCTTTGCTACCTCGGCGGAGGCCAGCGGATCAGCTTCGCCCTGCGCCGTAATCCGGCGGACCGCTGCCTGCTGCGCTTCTTCCATGTACAGCAACTGGGCGATCAGGACGTTGAACACGCGGTAGTTGCCCGTGAACTCTCCCAGGCCCGATTCCCACATCAGAATAGACACGATATCCTTCCGGGCAACGCCGTATTTCTGTTCCGCCGCGTCCAGCAGGTCCTTCTTTTCTTCGAGAAAATCAACACCGCGCTTCACCCGCTTTTCAGTCAGAAACACGCGAGAGAAATCCTCGTGGGCCTTGTTCTGAATCGCGACGCTGCGGGGCGTGGCTACCTTGATCAACTGGGACGCGTAGACTTCACGGCTTTCGGGGCGGTCGAACAAGGCCAGGAATTCCGCCTCGGATACCGGCTGACCGCCGCCCTGGGTGGACGCCAGGTGCTTGACGAGGTCCGGCAGGTAGGACGCTGCAGGATGGTTGCGCGGCAGGTCGACGATTGCCGATTTCTGAATCTCCCAAGACTGGGGAGGCTCCATGGCCGCGACGGCGGCCGGCCGAACAAGGAACGACGATACCAGGACAGCTAAGGCAACAGACCAGATTTTCATTCTGAATGGACCTTTCATGATTCGGGTTCCCGTGGCGTTAAGTCCGTATCAGATATAACTCCTTTTATTTACCGGGTTCGGACCGGGTCTGTCAAGGTCATTATGATTCGACGTTGGATCGATTCATAAGTATCCGTTTTATTTCATATTTACGTTTTAAACCTGGTTCGTTAAACTCCCGTATGCGACCTCAGAAAACCAGTTTTTTCAACTCGTGCTTCTTCGTGAAGTAGACCCCGTCCCGGTCCATCGGACCGGTAGTCTGGAATGCGGCCGGTTCTTCGTGAACCGTGGTCACTACGCCTGCGTCGGGATCGAAACGGTAGAAGCATCCGGTTGTGAATCCGTAAACGCCGCCATCCGGTCCGACTTGAACTCCGCCGTCCAGGGCCCGCCCGCCGGGCAGCGTAACGAGATGGGCAAACCTGCGGCCGGCCGGATCGAAAACGAATATGAGTGATTCCGCTCCTGTATGGACCGTCCCGCACAGTAGGCCGCCGTCAATGACCGCCAGCGCGTTGACCGACGTAACCGCAACCGGAAGCCGGCCTTCCCACACCTTTTCCTCCGCCGCGTAGTCCCAGAGGAACAACGACGCCTGGTCTACCCGGGGCTGCGTTCCCGAACCGCCCTGAATCGTCGTCCCGACGGCCAGGAGACCATGGGATTCCAGCCATGCCAGCGCCCAGCAACTGGCTTCCCCGGCAATATCCCGATAGGTTCCGAATTTCTCTGTGGCCGGATCGTACCAGGACAGCGGCCCGCCCCACATGCCGTAGTCCGGTACGGAGGCCGTCCACACACGGCCCAGGGGACCGGCGACCATGGAGCGTGGACGATAGGAGATCTCGTCCATGCGGCCGAGTTCACGGGGGTTGCTGCCGGCTTCCTCGCCGAAGTCATAGGGCCGGGAAGGATCGTAAACGGACAGGTTGGCGCCGGGATAGGAGCAGATGTAGAGTTTTCCGTCCATGTTGGCCATGGAATAGGCTTCCCCGGCCGCGGTGGTGCACATGCCCAGGTCGTCCATAGCCTGCGACGAAGGATCGAAGCGAAACAGGTGCAGGGGCAGGATGCTCGAGCCGTAGATGTTGTCGTCGGGGCCGCGCTGCACCAGGAAGATCTCGCTGCCCGCGGACTCGTAGGTAACGGGAATCGTACGTGTCGTACCTGAATCCGGATGGGAAATGGCCAATTCGTGAAACATCTGCGTCGCCCGGTCCGCGAAGTCGGCCGTGGAACCGTCGGACAGGGCCGGGGGCGGCGCCAGTTCGGGAAGGTCATCCACAGGCTCGGCTTCGAAACCGACCAGTCTGAAATCTCCCCCGGTCGACCGGATGTAGAGTTGCCCGTCGGCAGCCCGGTACAGCGTTAGAGACCCGCCATCCTCCGTGACCACTACGGGTCCCACGGTCCTGCGCTCGCCCGACTCCGGATGGTAGACTACCACGTGCGGGCGGGTCACCCTGATGTAGCATGCGATCGTGCCCCCGGCGCCAACGTAGGGATAACAGTACATGTCGGTCTCGTCCATCCGTCCGTGCCGGACGAACTCACCGGTCCCCGGATCGTAGCTCGTCAGGCCGGCCGATCCGTAGCAACCGATCCAGATCACGCCGTTGTCGTCCTCGTCCATGTTGCAGGGGAAGGTGTCGTTTGGGAGATTAATGGCTCCGAGGTCATCCAACTGCTCAGAAGCCGGATCGTACCGATACAGGTGCCCGGCATAGGCCGCGCCGATGTAGACGCGGCCGTCGCGGGTGCGGAGGGCGCCCGTGGGGAAATTGGCTGTGGGATCGGTCGAGGTCGCCTGGGACGTCGCGCCGGTGTCGGGGTTGATTTTGACGACGGTGAATCCCGCCGCCTGCTGTCCCATAACGGCAACCAGGCAGTCCCGGCCTTCACCGTCCTTGGTGGGGAAGACGCGGACCCAGTTGACGCTGCGGACCGGAATACCGATGGTCTGGATCGATGTGATGGTTTTATCCTTTCTGGTTTTCTTTCCGGTCACGGCGCGCCTCATCCGCGAAGATGGCCACCGTTTCCTCCAGGGTGCGGTTGCGGTCCACGGTCTCGGGCCGTTCGTGGCCGATGGGGCTTTCGGCGATTAGGCGGAAAATGTGTTCCGCGCCTTTGTGAAAACCGGGCGATACCCCGGCCTGGTCGTAAGTCGCCGCGATCTCCTGCATTTCGCCGATCCACCGGAAGGCCTTGGCCGACAGGCTGCGGACACCGTCCATCGCCTTGAGCCGCTGTGACTGGCTTTCGGCAAATTCCGCCAGCAATTCCTCACCCAGGCCCATGACCTCGGCCGCGGTCAGCGCGGCGGCATGGAGGGCGGATGTCCCCTTGGTGACCGAGGCGTAGCACATCTTGATACCCGACGCCCTGCCCACTTCGCCGCCCAGCGTCCGGACGAGGATGCCGTGACCGTCGAATCCGGACAGCATCTCCTCGTGGGGACCCGAAGCATAGAAACGGGTCTTTTCGCGGCCGCCCGGGGGCCCACCGATGATGCCCGCGTCGATGAAGCGCCCTCCAGCGCCGGTGATGACCACGTCGATCTCCCTCGCCGAATCCGGCGAGATGGCGTTGCAGTCGGCGTAGGCCGGCGAGGATCCGGTCCGCTTCATAACGTCCGCCACCTGAAGGGCGAGCGCATGGGCCTGGTCAGGTACCAGAATGGCGAGGATCAGATCGGATTCCCGTACCAGTTCATCCAGGTCCGGTACGTCCCGGATACCCGCGGCTGCCGTCAGCGTACGGGTCCTTTCGCTTCGGCCCGTCAGACAGGTGGCCACGTCATATCCGCCCGCAATGAGGCATCTCCCCACGGAATGGCCCATCTCCCCGGGGCTCAGAATGGCGATTCGGTGCGTTTTCATCCTCGTCTCCCTGCCGGGTGTCAGTTTGAGTGTCAGGTCTGAGTCCGTCTGGCCACCATGCGCCGGATCACGCGGTGGCCTTCATCGATGTCTTCTTCGTGCAGCACGGAGAATCGGCCGGCGGGCAGCCGGGCAGCCGGTTCGCCTTCCTTGAAGCACCAGTCCGGATTCTGCGATGGCCGGTAGCGCAGATGGTCCAGGGTGAAGCCCTGCCAGGCGATGAGCCCGCCATCGGCGACCACGGGCCAGGCGTAGTCGAAGACCGCCTCCTCCCAGTACATCACGCAGATTACGAGCGCGAATTTCCGGTCAGCGGGCGGACGCCAGGCATTCAGGTCCGCTTCCACACAGGTCAGCCTGGACCCGTGGCCCTGCTCCGCGGCCGCCGTACGAAGCCGGTCCAGGGCCACGTTCGAAATGTCGACGGCAAGCACCTCCCGTCCGGCTTCGGCCTGGACCAGCGCCTGGGCCGACATGCCGCAGGCGAGTTCCAATACGGGGCCTTCCGGATATCCCAGCGTGGCCGCCTGTTCGTACAGCGGGCACGATTCTCGCGGCGCAATGCGCTTCGGATCCCGGTATCGCGCGTTCCACTTCAGCCGGTCGGGATGGTCTTCGAAGCGTTGCGTGCGGGGCTCCGTGTTCTTCAAAGCGAAAGTGCTTCCGTTTGCTGATCGAACCGGGACGATTATGAAGGAATCTACCGTGCCTGAACTTCCTGCGCCACGACGAGAATGTGGCTGCCCTGCCTGACCGGCTGGCGGAAGGACTGCGAAAGCACATAGCCGTCCACGCCCGCGCGCACCGGCCAGGGCGGGTCGTCCACGCGGTAGAAATCGTGCAGGTTCCCCACGACCTGTCCCGCTTTCACGAGTTCGCCGCAGGCCATCAGTGGTTCGTAGTGTCCTGGAAAGGGCGCCGGTACGTAGCATTCCCGGTCGATGATCGCGGTCAGTTTCTGGGTGCCGTCGGCGTGGTGGGCGATGGGCCGGATATCCCCGGCAAGCTGGCCATGATGGATGGCCGCGGCGCGTATGCCGTGCCGCGCGTACCGCACGCCGTCGGGATTAACCGATTCGCCCCAGCCCAGTTCCGTTCCGATCGTGATCTTTCCCAGCCTTTCCGCCTCGCTGACCATCAGCCCGGGGGTCTCGTTCTGATACACCATCACGAAGGGCGTGCCGAACCATCGGGCCGTGTCTTCGATGACGGCCGACTGGTCCGGGTTATCCACCTGGTGAAAGCTCGAGCACTGTGCAAAGTCGAGCTCGGCGCCACCGGAATGGATGTCCGTCACGACGTGCACGCGGGGCCAGAGATATTCCCGTACGAAATGTGCAATTCGGTGAGTGATGCCCGCGAGGGCCGGCGACGTCCCTGCGCCGTCCACGAAAGCCCGGTTCAGGTTGACCCCGTCATCTGCGTCGCTCGCCCGGCGGCCCACGTGGAACGCCCCGGGGTTGAGCACGGGAATGAGGATCAATCGACCCCTGACCGCCTCCAGATCGATCTCCTGAAGCAGTCCCTTGATCGCGACCGGTCCTTCGTATTCGTTGCCGTGATTGGATCCGCTGGCCATGAGTCCCTGGCCTTCGCGGGCGTCGGGCCCTACCATGACCGTCAGGGGAATGAGATGATCCGCCCAGAGCGAATCGTGTTCCAGGGCGACCCAGTAGTCCCGGCGCCCCGGGGAATCGAGATCGAGCCTGTCGGGTCGTACCACTTCACGGGGCATGCCGGTCTCCAAAATCGTCGGGTTTGTCGTGCAACATTCGTCAGAACGAATGGCCAGGCATGGCACAGATTACGTGCGCAACATCGAGACGCCGAG
>JAPOOT010000208.1 GCA_026713285.1 Gemmatimonadota bacterium
TACCTCGTCGTTTCCGATCCGGAGAACCGCCACCGGGAGACGCCGGGCGTGTTCCTCCGTGGGGGGCGGGACGCGTGGCTCAAGATTCCGGCTGGGACCGATGCCCTGCCGATGGCCTTCGCCGAAGCGCTCGGAGACCGTGTGCGGACCGGCTCGCCGGTGACGAAGGGGGTCCGGAATGAGGCCGGGGTGGTGGCCACCTACGGAAGCGGCAACGCCGCGGAGGAACTGAGGGGCAGCCACCTCATCTGCACGGTTCCCCTCCCCGTCATCGACAAGATCGTGTTTGAACCAGGCCTCTCGGAAGCTAAGCAATCGGCCATCGAAGCCACCTCCTACGCGGACGTCACTCGGGTTTACGTCCAGTATGCGGAGCGAAGGTGGGAGGGCGACGGCTTGAACGGATGGGGGTTGTCGTTTGTAGAGGGGTACTCGGAGTTCTGGCATCCCACCTGGAACCAGAAGGGACCTCGGGGTATTCTGATGTCCTACATGTTCGGAGACCTGGCGCGCGCGGTCGCGGCGATGGATCCCGGCGCCATCGTGCCCGGCTTCATCGATCGCTTTGATGGCCTGTTCCCCGGCTCGCGCGAGGTTGCGGAACACGGAACCCACTTCGCGTGGGAGCACCAGCCCTGGATTGGGGCGGCCTTCGCCCAGTACGATCCCCCGTTTTCGGAGCGCCCTGAATTGGCATCGCCCGAGGGCCCCATTCACTTCGCTGGCGAGCATGCATCGGATCATCGGGGGTGGATGCAGGGCGCCCTCCAATCGGGCCTGCGGGCGGCCAAGGAGATCGATACGACGGTGACCGAGGAGCACTCCCGCGCGACCGTGGCAATCTCGCGGCGGCAGATGGTGCGTCGTATTGCGGGCATCCCGAATGTGCCTGCATGGTTGGCGCCCTGATCGTGGACAAGGTGAGCGCGAACCTGCCCGCGCCAGAGGCGCTGGCGTGTGGTAGCGTGGCGGTAGGACATTGATCGGGTGAGCGCTATCGCGCAAGGACCGCTTTCTGGGACGTTCAACCCCGGGATATTGGAACGGCGATCAAGTAACTGAACGAGATCATTGGGCCTTGACGCACCGCACCTGTCCGCCTACTTTCCTCACTATAACTGACCAGTCAGGACACCAAGAAACACCCCCCGGAGACCCCAATGTTCACCCCGGATCAAATCGATCATTACAGCCGCGAAGGATACGTCGTCTACCCCAATTTCATTTCCGGGGATGACCTGTCCAGGCTGCTGGCGGAAATAGATCGGGTATCGGAAGGCAATACGAAAGCAAGTCACGACGCCTCGCGCATGGAGATGGAGCCGAATCAGGCACCGGACGGCACACTGGTACGGCGTATCTACGAGCCTTGCACTTACTATCAACCCTACAGGGACTTCTCCGAGTCCACTGCCCTGCTGGACTGCGTCGAACAGCTTTTCGGACCGAACCTGCTCTTCCACTACAGCAAAATCAACATGAAGCCGCAGAATATCGGGTCCGTCGTGGAGTGGCACCAGGACCTGTCCTATTATCCCCTGACCAATCGCGATTCGGTGTCCATCCTCTTCTACCTCGACGACACCTCCGAGGAGAACGGCTGCCTCAAAGTCATACCCAGGCGCCACACGGCTCCCCTGATGAGCCACAGCACGGAGGGGTTCTTTCGGGGCAAGGTCACGGAGGAAGTGGACGATGCCGATGCCGTGCTGCTGGAAGGCACCGGGGGCACGGCGATTTTCATGAGCGCCATGACGCCTCACGCGTCGGCCATCAACTCGTCGGACCGGCCGCGAAAGACGCTCATCCTCAGCTATCGCGTGGCCGACGCCTTCCCCATCCACTGCGGGGTCATGTCCGACAAGGTCGAAGCCCACAGCCGGCTGGTCCGCGGCGAACGGGCGTCACAGGCCCGTTTTACCATGACGGATTTCCCCATACCGCGTTATGAAGACGAGGTCGCTTCGCTGTACGATCTGCAGGAGAGGTCGCGGAAGTCGGCATAGAGGCGGAGGCGGCGCAGCATAACAACAAACTCGCGATTATTGCCCTCGCGGGTCATGCCCAACGTTCTTAGCCCAGCCAGAAAACAAAAACGCCCCGTGGACTTTCGTCGTTACCGGGGCGTCTTGCATATTCAGATTTTCAGTACTGGTATTACTGATTCCTATCAGGCGGTGATCTGTCTTCCTATTTTACATCGGATTCGTACTTGAAATACCCACTTATCACATCAATCTTAGTCTCTACCCGGTCAATCCTGTCTACCAACTTAGTCTCTACCCGATCAATCCTGTCTACCAACTTAGTCTCTACCCGGTCAATCTTAATTTCTACCTTGGCAATCTTGTCTACCAACTTGGACTCTACCCGATCAATCCTGTCTTCCAACTTGGTCTCTACCCGGTCAATCTTGTCTTCTAATCTAGACAGATGATCCCGTGTGCCGGACTCTACGAATACATACACGGCAACACAGCCCGTTATCAGGGCGGCTTTCATGACTACGTTCATCCAGGATTTCCTGGCCAATTTCAACCTCCCTCGAAATCAACCTGCTTTGGATGTCATCCGTACCTGTAGTCATTAGTCAACGATAGTCTACAAATATCGAATTTAAATTTGTTTATTCGCCCGCAGTCTCAGGGCAGGTCCGTGCTCCCCATGAGGTAGCGGTCCACTTCACGGGCGGCGCCCCGGCCTTCGTAGATGGCCCAGACCACCAGGCTCTGGCCGCGACGGGCGTCGCCGGCCGCGAAGACGTTCTCGACGTTGGTGGCATACTTCCCGAATTCGGCCTGGGCGTTTGACCGGCCGTCCCGCGCTACTTCGAGCTGCTCGATCACCGTATCCTCGGGACCCGAGAATCCCATAGCCAGCAGAACGAGATCGGCGGGCCATTCCTGCTCCGTACCCTTCTTGGGGCTGAAGGGCGCCCCATTGCTGGGCGCCGACCAGTCGAGATCGATGGTGCGCAGGGCCTTGATCCTGCCATGCCCGTCGCCGATAAATTCGACGGTGCTGGTGTCGTAACGCCGCGGGTCGTCGCCGAAGAGGGCCTTGCCTTCTTCCTGGCCGTAGTCGAGCTTGTAGACCACCGGCCACTCGGGCCAGGGGTTGCCAGGTGCGCGCTCGGGTGGCGGTTTCGGGATGACGTCGAACTGGCTGATCGTCTTGCATCCGTGGCGGATGGCCGTACCCACGCAGTCGGTCCCCGTATCGCCGCCGCCGAGGACGATCGTGTGCTTGTCCTTCGCCGAGATGTAATTGCCGTCCGCATGGCCGGAATCCAGCAGGCTTTTCGTGTTGGCGTGGAGGAACTCCATGGCGAAATGTACGCCGTCCAGTTCGCGTCCCGGCGCGTTCCGCACGAAATCGTTGGGCTTGGTGGCGCCGGTGCAGATGACCACCGCGTCGTTTTCGTTCTTCAGGTCTTCGGCGGCGATGTCCTTGCCGATCTCCACCCCCGTTACGAACTCGACGCCCTCGGCGGTCATCTGGTCGAGGCGACGCTGGACGACCTTCTCCTTATCGAGTTTCATGTTCGGGATGCCATACATCAGTAGGCCGCCGGGCCGGTCGGACCGTTCGTAGACTTTCACGCTGTGTCCGGCGCGGTTGAGTTGTGCGGCGCAAGCCAGGCCCGATGGTCCGGAACCAATGACGGCGACCTTCCTGCCGGTCCGTTCCGGGGGCGGCTCGGGCTGGATCCAGCCTTCTTCGAAACCCCGGTCCACGATGGCGCACTCGATGGTCTTGATGGTCACCGGGTCGGCGTTGATACCCAGGACGCAGGATCCCTCGCAGGGCGCGGGGCAGACGCGTCCGGTGAACTCGGGGAAATTGTTGGTCTTGTGGAGCTGCTGGAGGGCTTCCTTCCAGTGGTTCCGGTAGACGAGGTCGTTCCAGTCGGGGATGAGGTTGTGCAGAGGGCAGCCCGATGCGCCAGGGCCCTTGCCCATAGGCGCCCCGGTGTGGCAGAAGGGGATGCCGCAATCCATGCAGCGCGCGCCCTGCTCCCGCAGCGAATCATCCGCCATGGGCAGGACGAATTCTTCCCAGTCTCCTACGCGTTCGACGGGGTCCCGGTAACCTGCCGTACCCCGTTCAAACTCCATGAATCCTGTGGTTTTACCCATAACTGTCTTAGCTACTCTCTGATTCGCGATCGAGTTCCTGCGAGAATCCGTTTACGCATCGCGCGCTATACCTTGCCACCATTCACGCCCAAGGGGACCGCATCGCGCGCTATCCCTTGCCACCATTCACGCCCACGGGAACGGTATCGCGTGCGGCTTCCACGGGATGGCCATTGGTCTTCGCTTCTTCCTCCGCCCTGGCGGCCATTTCCTGCAGCGCGCGTCGATAGTCGACAGGCATGACCTTGACGAAAGCACCCTGGAGTTCGGACCAGCGGGCCAGCACGTCCTCGCCGCGGTCGCTTCCGGTATGCCGGACGTGGGTTTCGATCAGTCCGCGTACCTCGGCGATATCCTCACCGTCTGCGAGGGGTTCGAGGTCCACCATCTCATGGTTGCACAGTCCGGGGAAGACGCCCTTCTCGTCGAGGACGTAGGCGACGCCGCCACTCATGCCCGCGGCGAAGTTGCGCCCCACCGGTCCGATGACGACCACGCGTCCGCCGGTCATGTACTCGCAACCGTGGTCGCCGATGCCTTCTACAACGGTCTCGGCGCCGCTGTTCCGCACGGCGAAGCGCTCGCCGGCGCGTCCGCGGAAAAAGGCCTGGCCGCCGGTGGCGCCGTAGAGGGCCACATTACCGATGATCACGTTCTCGGTGGGCACGAACCCCGCGTTCTCCGGCGGGAAGATCGCCAGGAGTCCGCCGGACAGTCCCTTGCCCGTGTAGTCGTTCGATTCGCCTTCCAGCAAGAAGGAGATGCCGGGGGCCAGGAAGGCGCCGAAACTCTGTCCTGCCGATCCGTGCAGCCTGACGCGTATGGTATTCTCCGGCAGGCCCTCTTCGCCGTGCCGGCGCGACACCTCGGCGCTGAGCATGGCGCCCGTCGTGCGGTCGATGTTGTTGATCGCGTGCCGCAGTACCACGCGCTGGCGGTCCTCGAGGGCTTCCGTCGACAATTCGATGAGCCGCTGATCGAGCTTCTTTTCCAGGCCGTGGTCCTGACTTTCACAGCAGTAGCGCGCAACGCGGTCCGGGGCGTCGACAGGTTCGAGCATCCGGGTGAAATCCAGTCCTTTCGCCTTCCAGTGGTCGATGGCCATGCGTGTATCGAGACAGTCGGTGCGCCCCACCATCTCGTTCACCGTCCGGAAACCCAGCTGGGCCATCTGCTCCCGCATCTGCTCGGCGATGAACATCATGAAGTTGATGACGTGCTCCGGCTGACCCGTGAAGCGTTTGCGCAGTTCCTCGTCCTGCGTGGCCACGCCGACGGAGCAGGTGTTCAGGTGGCACTTGCGGAGCATGATGCATCCGCTGACCACCAGGGCGGCCGTGGCGAAACCGAATTCCTCGGCGCCCAGCATGCAGGCGATGATCACGTCGCGGCCCGTCTTCAGCTGGCCGTCGGTCTGCACCACGATGCGGCCCCGCAGGTCGTTCTGGACCAGCACCTGCTGCGTCTCGGCCACGCCCAGTTCCCAGGGCACGCCCGCGTGCTTCATGGACGATTCGGGCGAGGCGCCCGTGCCGCCGTCATACCCGCTGATGAGGACTACGTCGGCTTTGCCCTTGGATACGCCGGCCGCGACCGTGCCCACGCCCACTTCGGCTACGAGCTTGACATGGATGCGGGCCCGGTCGTTGGCGCTCTTCAGGTCGTGGATCAACTGCGCCAGGTCCTCGATGGAATAGATGTCGTGATGGGGCGGCGGCGAGATGAGACCCACGCCCGGGGTCGACTTGCGCACGCGCGCGATCTCTTCGAAGACCTTGTGGCCCGGCAGCTGTCCGCCTTCACCGGGCTTGGCGCCCTGGGCCATCTTGATCTGAAGGTCCGTTGCGTTGACCAGGTAATTGCTCGTCACGCCGAACCGGCCCGAGGCCACCTGCTTGATGGCGCTGTTTCGCCAGTCGCCGTTCTCGTCCGGGTAATAACGGTCCGGGTCCTCGCCCCCCTCGCCCGAGTTGCTCCGGCCGCCGATGCGGTTCATGGCGATGGCCAGGGTTTCGTGGGCTTCCTTGCTGATGGAGCCATAGGACATGGCTCCGGTGGAGAACCGCTTGACGATCTCCGAGGCCGGTTCCACCTCGTCGATGGGCACCGGGGGTTGGACCTGTTTGTACTCGAAAAGGCCCCGCAACGTGCCCAGCAGCTTCGTCTGCTCGTCGATCTGGTCCGTGTACTGCCGAAAAAGTTCGTAATCGCCCGTGCGCGTCGAAGACTGCAGCAGCGCGATGGTATGGGGGTTGAAGAGGTGGTGCTCGCCGTCGCTTCGCCACTGGTAGTAGCCGCCCACGTCGAGCGTCTGGCTGTCCGCCACCGGGCGGTCCGGATATCCGCAATGATGGTGTTCCCGGTACTCCGCCTCGATTTCCGGCAGGCCGATGCCTTCGATGCGGGACGCGGTCCAGGTGAAGTACTTGTCGATCACCGACTGCTTCAGGCCGATGGCTTCGAATATCTGCGCGCCGTGATAGGACTTGATCGTCGATATGCCCATCTTGGACATGGTCTTCAACACGCCCTTGCAAAGGGCCTTGAGCAGGTTCTCCTGTGCCTTTTTGCCGTCGATCGACACATCGATCAGGCCGTCGATGTTCATCCACTCCACTGTTTCGAGGGTCAGGTAGGGGTTGATCGCGTTCGCCCCGTAGCCAATGAGCAGGCAGAAGTGCATGACCTCTCGCGGCTCGCCCGATTCGACGACGATGGCCGCGCTGGTCCGCAGTCCTTCGCGGATGAGGTAGTGGTGGACGGCTGCGGTGGCCATCAGGCTCGGTATCTGGACCTGTTCCGGACCCACGCCCCGATCGGAGAGGATGAGCAGGGTCGCGCCCCGGTCCCGGATGGCCCGGCCCGCTTCGCGGCATAGCTCGTCTACGGCCGCTTCCAGGGCGCCGGGCGCGTCGGACCGCTTGAACAGGGCAGGCAGGATCTCTGTTTTCAGGCCGGGACTATCAAGACCGCGTATGCGCGCGAGTTCGCCGTTGGACAACACCGGCCGCGCGATGCGTAGCTGGCGGCAGTGTTCAGGCGTTTCGGCAAAAAGGTCCTGTTCCGGACCGATGGATGTATCCACGGACGTGACCAGTTCCTCACGGATGGCGTCCAGAGGCGGGTTGGTCACCTGGGCGAAAAGCTGCTTGAAATAGTGAAAGAGCAGTTGCGGCTTGTTGGACAGGACGGCCAGCGGGGCGTCGTTGCCCATGGATCCGATCGGCTCCGCGCCCGTCGCGGCCATGGGTCCGATGAGGATCTTCAGTTCCTCGCTGGTGTAGCCGAAGGCGCGCTGCCGTTCTTCCAGCGTTTCCAGGTTCAACTGGGGCACGTCATCCGGTTCCGGCAGGTCGTCCAGATTCTCCATATGCTCCGCGAGCCACGCGCCGTAGGGCCTGCGCGTACTGATCTCGTGCTTGATTTCCTCGTCGGTGATGATGCGTCCCCGGATCGTGTCGATCAGGAACAGGCGTCCGGGCTGCAGCCGGCCGCGGGTAAGGATGCGTTCAGGCGGGATCTCCAGCACGCCGGCTTCCGAAGCGCCGACGACGAAGCCATCCTTCGTCACCACGTACCGGAAAGGCCGCAGTCCGTTGCGGTCGAGCGTGGTGCAGATCCGGTCGCCGTCGCACGCCGCGATCAGCGCCGGGCCGTCCCACGGTTCCATGAGGCAGGCGTGGTAGGCATAGAAGGCCTTCTTCTCCTCCGACATGGACTCGTGGTTCTCCCATGCCTCGGGAATCATCATCATCAACGCGTGGGGCAGTGACCGACCCGTGGCGACCAGCAGTTCCGCCGCGTTGTCGAACCCTGCGGTGTCGCTGGCGCCTTCCCGGATGATCGGACTCAGCTTTTTCATGTCGTCGCCGAACAGCGGGGACGCAAAGAGCGCTTCCCGTGCGCGCATCCAGTTCTGATTGCCGCGGATCGTGTTGATCTCGCCGTTGTGGCATAGCAGACGGTAGGGATGGGCCAGCCGCCAGGAGCCCAGCGTATTCGTGCTGTATCTGGAATGAACCAGCGCCAGGGAGGTAACGATCGATTCGTCGGAGAGGTCGCGGTAGAAGGAATCCAGCTGGTCCGCCCGCAACAGGCCCTTGTAGACGATGGTCTTGCTCGACAGGCTGGCGATGTAGAAGTCGTCGCGGTTGTCCTCGGGGAGCTTCGCGTCCACGGCGTTTTCGATAACTTTCCGGACCACGTAAAGCTTGCGCTCGAACTGGTCCTGGTCCGCCGCCAGGTCGCCCCGGCCGATGAAGAACTGCCGGATAAGCGGCGATACCTGCGTGGCCAGTTCACCGGCCTGGGTGAAATCCACCGGCACGTCGCGCCAGCCAAGGAAAACCTGGTCTTCCTCCCAGACCGTCTTTTCGATCGCCCGCTCGCACCAGCGACGGTGTTCGGCTTTACGCGGAAGGAAAACCATGCCCACGGCGTAGTCGCCTGCATCAGGAAGGGATAAGCCGCCCAGCCTGCACTGCCTTTTGAAAAAGGAGTGGGGTAGCTGGAACAGCAGGCCCGCGCCGTCGCCCGTGTGGGGATCGCATCCGCAAGCGCCGCGATGCTCCAAATTGACCAGTACCCGGATGGCATTGCGTATGATGGCGTAAGACTTCTCGCCGTTCAGATTCGCGACGATACCCACGCCGCACGCGTCGTGCTCATAGGCCGGATCGTACAACCCCTGGGGCTTTTTCATATAAAAATGGCCCTTGAATCGCACCCTTTCGGTTGCGAAAATAAAATACGGGAACGCGATTTCCAGTTGCTCAATTCAAACCGGAGTACTGGAATACCGTTGATTCGCAATAACAGACACGGTTACTTGAAGGAGGAAAAGAGAGGAAGTCCGTTATCCGTAATTGTACCAAATTTCCGGTTGAAACTCTGTATATAACCCGCTCGATCAAGTAAGTAAAGTAGAAAATCGACCTGATTCATTATTAGGAGAACAGTGGACAGTATCCAATCCCTCACCGATCTCGAACTGCGCGGCCGACGCGTCCTCGTCCGGGTGGACTTCAACGTGCCACTCGATAAAGCGGGCTGCGTAACCGACGACACCCGCATCCGTGCGTCGCTGCCCACGCTGCAGCACATTCTGGACCACGGTGGACGAGCCATTTTGATGACCCATCTCGGCCGGCCAAAGGGCGTCACGGAGGACCTTCGCCTGAAACCGGTGGCGGACCGCCTGTCCCTCCTTCTGGGTAGGCAGGTCGGCTACGTGGGGGAGACGGTCGGACAAGCGGCCGGGCATGCGGCGGAAGCGCTTAAGGACGGAGAATGTCTACTACTGGAGAATGTCCGGTTTAACGACGGGGAGACCCGGAACGATCCGGATTTCGCGCGAGAACTGGCTGCGCTGGGCGACATCTATGTCAATGACGCCTTCGGCACGGCCCACCGCGCCCACGCGTCCACCGAAGGGGTAGCGCGCATCCTACCCGATCGCGCGGCCGGATTCCTCATGCAAAAGGAACTGGATTATCTCTCAGGTGCGATTGAAAATCCCAAGGGGAAGCTGGTCGTCTTACTTGGGGGGGCTAAGGTCTCGGACAAGATCGGAGCGACGCGCCGGTTTATCGAAATCGCCGACGCGCTGATCATCGGCGGCGGCATGGCCTATCCCTTTCTCGCGAGCCGGGGCGAGCCGATTGGAAACAGCCTCGTGGAGAAGGATTACCTGGACTTCGCTGGTGAGATCCTGGACAGGGCCGCCGGACTGGGAACGCCGATCCTGCTGCCCGTGGATCATGTCGTCGCGGAAA
>JAPOOT010000188.1 GCA_026713285.1 Gemmatimonadota bacterium
CACGCCCGTGATGGTGGACAGTTCGAGCTGGCCGGTCATAGAAGCGGGGCTCAAATGCGTGCAGGGCAAGGGGATCGCCAATTCCATCAGCCTGAAGGAAGGCGAAGAGGTGTTCAAGAGCCAGGCGCGGCTGGCGAGGCGTTACGGCGCTGCCGTGGTGGTGATGGCCTTCGACGAGGAGGGTCAGGCCACGGACCCGGACCACAAGTTGGAGATCCTGAGCCGATCCTACCGGATCCTCACCGAAGAGATCGGCATGGACCCGACGGATGTCATCTTCGATCCGAACATCCTCACCGTGGCCACCGGTATCGAGGAACACGATGCGTACGCCGTCAACTTCATCGAGGCCGTCCGACGGCTCAAAGCGCTACACCCCCTGGCCAAGGTCAGCGGCGGTGTGAGCAACATCTCCTTCTCCTTCCGCGGCAACGACCACATCCGGGAGGTGATGCACGCCGCCTTCCTGTATCACGCCATCCAGGCGGGCCTGGACATGGGCATTGTCAACGCCGGGCAACTGGCAATCTACGAGGACATCGATCCGGAATCGCTCGTCATGGTCGAGGACGTCCTCCTCAACCGGCGGCCCGACGCCACTGAGCGGCTGCTGGAGTTTGCCGAATCCACAAGAGGAACCGCCACCGAACGGGCGCGGAAGGACGAAAACTGGCGCGCGGGCAGCCTGGAGGAACGCGTTTCCCACGCCCTGGTCAACGGTATCGCCGATCATGTCGAGGAGGACATGGAGGAGGCGCTGCAACGGTACGACCGGCCGCTCCACATCATCGAGGGACCCCTCATGGCCGGCATGTCCATCGTGGGAGATCTCTTCGGAGAGGGTAAGATGTTCCTGCCACAGGTCGTGAAGTGCGCGCGGGTCATGAAGAAAGCCGTGGCCCTCCTGATACCGCACATGGAGGCAGAACACGGGGATGGCGGCGAGCGGCAGTACCAGGGTACCATCCTCCTGGCCACGGTGAAGGGGGACGTGCACGATATCGGGAAGAACATCGTGGGCGTGGTGCTGGGGTGTAATAACTACCGCATCATCGACCTGGGCGTCATGGTCCCGGCGGAGAAGATCATCGGTACGGCCGTGGAAGAAGGCGTCGACCTCATCGGTTTGAGCGGGCTGATCACCCCGTCCCTTCACGAGATGATCCACGTGGCCCGCGAGGTCGAGCGCAACGGCTTCGAACTGCCCCTGCTCATCGGCGGCGCCACGACGAGCCGACGGCACACGGCGATCAAGATCGAGCCCGCGTATCACGGACCTACCGTGCATGTGACGGACGCGTCGAGAGCCGTGGAAGTGGTGGGCAACCTGATCAGCGAAGATTTGAGACCCGATTACGCGCGGCGCGTTCGAGACGATTACCGGCGTGTACGCGACACCTACGAAAACAGGACGCCGCGCACGCCCCTGGTGCCCTTTGAGGAGGCAAGCCGGCGGCGGCCCGCCCTCGTATGGTCGGAAGATATCATCGCCGTTCCCGAATTCACCGGCGTGCGGGTCGACGACGATTTCCCGCTGCAAGAGCTCGTTCCCTATATAGACTGGACACCCCTATTCGGCGCATGGGAGTTGCGGGGACGTTATCCGGCCATCCTGGAGGACGATACGGTCGGTGAAGAGGCACGGAAGTTGTTTGATGACGCGCGAGAACTGCTGGAGGGGATCGTGGACGGCCGTCTGCTAAGGGCCCGGGCGGTATGGGGATTCTTCCCCGCCCATTCCAACGGGAGCGACATCATCATTCACGGCGATGCGGGCCGCGCCGAGGTGCTCACCACATTCCACATGCTGCGCCAGCAGCGTCCCCGGTCGGCTGACGGACCGTGCCTCGCCCTTTCCGATTTCGTGGGGCCCGAAGGCACGGAGGACTACATCGGCGCCTTCGCGGTTACGGCCGGAATCGGTCTCGACGAAGTGGTCAGGCGGTACGAGGCCGATCACGACGACTACCGTGCCATTATGGTCAAAGCGCTCGCAGACCGGCTGGCCGAAGCTTTTGCCGAGCAAACCCATCAAAGGGCGCGTCGCGCCTGGGGATACGGGCAGGACGAGAAGCTGGACGGCGAAGACCTGATCCGGGAGAAGTATCGGGGCATCCGGCCCGCGCCCGGTTACCCGGCCTGCCCCGATCACACCGAAAAACGGCGGCTCTTCGACCTGCTACGGGCCGAAGAACGGATCGGGGTCGAACTCACGGAAAGCTACGCCATGGACCCGCCGCCGTCCGTAGCCGGCCTCTACTTCGGACATCCCGATGCCCGGTATTTCAACGTGGGCAAAATAGGACGGGACCAGGTGGAAGACTACGCCCACCGCAAGCGGATGACCGTCGAATCCGTGGAAAGATGGCTGGCGCCCAACCTCGATTATGAGCCTGTGGATAGTACTGCGAGATACTAAGGAGCATAGACACGAGGCAAACCGTCTGTGCGTTTACTATCCCACCGTAAACAGCAACTTTTTCCCAATCGCCTTGGCGTATTTCCCAAGAGTAGACAAGCGGATGTCTTCCGCATGGTTCTCGATTCTGGAAATGGCAGACTTCCTGGTCTTCAACCTGCGCGCCACTTCTTCCTGGGTAAGACCGGCATCCTCTCTCGCCTGTCGAAGTAGTACACCGATCTTGAACTCCTGGTATCCCTCATCGTAGTTCTCGGCAAATTCTGCATCCTTGACCTTGCGATATGCCACGTATTTGCTCAAGTCTGTCATCGTTTTTTACTCAGTTGCATTTTGCCTTTGCACCAACGTGATTACTGGCTAAATCGTGGCACGATTGGAAATGTCAATTGATGTAGCACGGTGGCGCAGGTGCGGCATGGGTGCGATATCGGTTGGCAAGAATTCCAGAAACGTAATCGATTCGTAGTAATCGTCCAATGCCACAAATACGCCAACGTCTTGTACCCAGTTTCTCATACGTTGGTGGCAGGTATGCTCCCATGACAAAAGTTCTACTTTCCACCCCATGGTGTGCATATCCTCAAGGGTCATGTAAAACCCATGTCCTTCGTCGTAACCCGATCCATCTCCGGTAAGCAAAACCACAGTACCCGGGTTATCCCTGTTTTTAACAGCGTCACGCATCATGGCATTTTGCAACATCAAATCGGGTACATCCTGTTCTGACCGTTCCGTTCCTCCCCGGTAAAACAATTTTACCCGTACGCCTTGCCCTTCCAATACGTTCCACAGGGTTTTCATCTGTGGGGGTATTGAACCGGCGGCCAGGGCTTTTCTTACGGTCCTATCGGCACTTGCAAGGCGATACAGGTTTCTGAATTCTATTCGCAACCTGAAATGAGCGTCTTCCTCGCCATTTAGTTCTCTGGCCAGGCTCTGTGCTCCGTGAAATATGTTTGAGTTGTCCCAGTAAATGTACACTTCGTCCATATTCATTTCGTCCATTGCTTTGTTACCTGGTCGGTGTAATTTGTCGGATGCCATGGCTTGACTTCTCTAATAATGACGTGAGCATGTCTTAGACCTCGTGTCGTTTCTCAAACCCATCTTCATTTACACACGAAACACCAAACAGCGACTGTTCAATGAGGATGTGCCAATGAAGCCTGTGGTGAATAAGTATATTGCAATGGTCCATGCTCGCAAGGTGATAGTAGTATTAATCACGAAACATCCTGGTGATTCCGAAATTAGTTAGACGTCATCTCTATCATCCCGCCTACCTCCTCAACACCGCCGTGCCCCAGGTGCTGGGATCGACGTGGACGCGCAGGTCGCGCCCGGCACTCCACCACTGGGCCGGGTATTCCGAATTATTGAGGAAATAGGTGAAGCCCAGCCGGGGGAACTCTTCCGGGTCGTATCCGCTGAGCGTTTCGGTCGGAAGGCAAACCTCGAGGGTGTAACCGCGGTCCGTGATCAGGGACGCGATGGGCAGCGCTTCCGGCTCCGGCATATTCCATTTCTCACGGGCGCGGTCGACCTGCGTGGGCTTGACCACGGGCCGGTCTCCGTTGTCGCCGCCCCCGGTGGGAAGACAGTTGAACTGGTGGCAGTACCGCCCTGCCCGCCTTGCGGTCTTCACGTCCCGCGTATCCAGCCAGATCTGGAAGCTGTCCCCGGTCCAGTGCCGGCCGTAGTAGGAACGGACCGGCTTTCGCTTGCGCACGTCCACGGCGAAGTACAGACCCTCCTCGTTCCAGGCCATGAATACTTCCGCGGCCGTCGGCCGGTTCTCCAGGAAACCCAGGTCGGGTACGAGGAATTCGGGATCCCAGTCGTCCAGGACGCCGTTGATCCGGGGCGCCTGCTCGCGGTACCGGCACTGGAAGGCGTAGGCGAAATAGACTCTGTTGGGAATGTCCAGCGGCATGGGCGGTCGTAACGTGTTCGCGTGTTCGGTTGACGGGCAGACAACAATTCGCGGTCGCAGTCCGCGCCTTCGAGACGGGCATACAACTATCCGCGGTTGCAGTCCGCGCCTTCGAGACGGGTGGACAACTATCCGCGATTGTAGGCCGCGCCTTCGAGATCGAGCAGAAACGCCTTGATGTGCGGCCGGCCGCCGTAGCCTCCCAGGCGTCCGTCGCTGGCGATCACGCGGTGGCAAGGAACCAGGATGCCGATGTCGTTGTGGCTGTTGGCCTGGCCCACCGCCCGCGCGGCCCGGGGCCTGCGCACCTGTTCCGCCACCCACTTGTAGGAACGCGACTGCCCGTATGGAATGGCCTGTTGCGCCCGCCAGACCTGCCGGGTAAACGGCGTGCCCCGCAGGAAATCGAGTGGAACGTCGAAAAGCTTCAGTCCCCCCGCGAAATACCGGGTAATCTGGTCTTCGACCGATGATAGCAATTTGTCATCCGGGACGAAATCCAGATTCGCCTCGAAACGGTTCAGCATGTCGGTCTCGAAGACCTCGGCCGTGACGCCATGGGTGACACGGCACACGCCCGTCTCGCTGGCCGCCGCGTACATGGGGCCGAGTGGCGTGGGAAACACCGTGTATTTCAATTCGAGTTTCAACGGGTATGGGCTATCCTACATCGGGTATGGGCTATCCTACGATGTCGCGGTCCCGCAGGCCA
>JAPOOT010000319.1 GCA_026713285.1 Gemmatimonadota bacterium
CCTTGGCCGGCGTCCGATCCCGCGGTCAGGGCCGGCGTCCGATCCCGCGGTCAGGGCCGGCGTCCGATCCCGCGGTCAGGGCCGGCGTCCGATCCCGCGGTCAGGGCCGGCGTCCGATCCCGCGGTCAGGGCCGGCGTCACCGTCCCGGTCCCTCGACCGCCCAGTCGACGACCTGCCGAATATCGGCGGGTTCGCGCTGCATCCGAAGCCGGTCCGTCGCACCGGCGGCGCGGTAGGCGTCCTCCGTGCCATCGGGGTCCAGCGCGGGGCCGGTATTGTGCAGATAGAGGTCGGCGGGCGTGGCGAGCGCGGCGGCTGTGGTCAGGCCACCCAGACGCCGGAGGAGGGGTATGAACAGTTTTTCTTCGTACGCCTGGTCGTCGTCGTCGAAACGGTCGAGGTCGATCACGGCCCGGGCTATCTGGGGACAAAGCCCGCAGGCCAGCAGGCTCCACGGTCCGGCGGATCCAATGCCGACGAGGCAGATCGAGGAGAACCCGCTGTGCCGCCGGAGAAAGGATACGGCCGTTATGATGTCCCTTACGCGATTTGCGATGACCGTGCGGTTGTACGTGGTATGGTAGGCGTGGGACAGCATGTCCATCTCTCCTTCCGCCTCGCCTGTCATAAACACGTCCGCAGCGAGGACCGTCATGCCACGACCCGTCAATTGCTGGATGAGGTTGACCGGTACCGTCCCGCCGTTCGCGGTCAGCGCGATCCGGCCGTCTGGGTGGACGACGAGCACGGCGCCCCGGGCGTCGCCCGCCGGGCGGAATTCGGTGACGGGCACCCGTTCCCCCCCGTCTCTCCACCCGATGTATCCCCGCCGGACCGTACCGGAGCCGGTCTTGTGCGATCCCTGCCAGGTCTCCACGGGATCCTGGCCCGGGCGCCCTGGCGTCCCGATCGCCGACCGGAAGCCGGCCGACATGACCTGCCGGTACCTGCGGAGCGTCTTGGCGTCGACGGGCTTCATCCTGCGGAGTTGCCTGCGCGCCCTATCGATCCAGTCGAACGTCAGACCCTCTTCGTCTACCCGGTTTTCGGGTTCCGAACCCGGCGTGATCGCCATCATCGACTCCGGGGCCTCTGGTTCGAAGGGCCGGTCGGCAGGCCGTTCGCCATCCTCGGATTGCAGCATCCACTTGCCGAACCAGGCGTACACGGCCTCCCGGCTCGCGGCATTATAGTTGTGGCCCGCGTCGATCTGCATTTCCGCCAGGCAATCCTCGGCGCCGTAAAGCGCATAAACCGAGCGGATGGCCGGGTACTCCAGCACCGGCGTGTTCACCGTCCAGTCTCCGGTAGCGGACACCAGCAGCAGGGGCCTCGGCGCGGCAAGGGCGGCGATCTCCAGGTTGTTCGTGTCGATGCGCAGATTGGGGCCGTTCTCGCAGATGCAGCCCCCCTGCATGTGCGCCGAGACCATGTTGACGGGCGCGGCGGCCTTCACCCGGTCGTCGACCGCGGTGAGCATGAAAGTCTGCGTGCCGCCGCCGGAAGCCCCGGTACAGGCGATACGGCTGTTGTCCACGTCCGGCAGCGACTGGAGGAAATCGATGGAACGCATGCCGTTCCAGAGCTGCAGCCCCATGAGGCTGAGCCCCCAGAGCAGCTTCCGGTTGTCGCCGAACGTCCGGTGAGCCAATTGCGTGCTGTCGTTGTAGCCGGCCATGGACCAGGCGAAGGCCACGTAACCCTGCCGGGCGAAGTTGATGCACCGCGCGGGTATCGAACCGTCGGGCTCGTGGTTGACGCGTCCTTCCCGCCAGTGTCCATGGGGATTGAGGATGGCTGGATGGGGACCGTCGGGTCCGGCGGGGCGGTACAGGTTGCCGGTCACGTAGAAGCCGGGCAGGCTTTCAAAATGGACGTTTTCGATGCTGTAGCCGTCCCGCTCGACCCGGTGGGTGATCCGGGCGTTCAGCGGACACTTCGCTGGGCTCGGCCAGAGTCCCATGCTGACCAGTATATGCTCCTTGAGCGCCCGGGCCCGTTTCTCCCAGGCCTCCTTCGTGGCCGGCGCGATGAATTCGCATGGGAGATCGAGGTGACGAATTTCCGTCCTGCGTCGGTCTACGGGCGGCAGGGGGTCGTAGCTGTACATAGAAGGCTCCGAAGCGTAAACGTCAAGCGGTGTGCCGCGATGGTGCGCGAATGA
>JAPOOT010000258.1 GCA_026713285.1 Gemmatimonadota bacterium
CCCTGCCGGAGGACGTCATCGTCGCGTCGGACGTGGGAGCCCACAAGAACGTCATGGGTCAGCGATGGCTGGCGCCCGGGCCGGACACCTTGCTCATGTCCAACGGACTTTCTTCCATGGGTTACGGCGTAGGCGCGGCCATGGGCGCCGCGATGGTCCATCCCGACCGTCCCGTCGCAGCCGTGACCGGCGACGGCGCCTTCGCCATGATGGTACAGGAACTCGAAACCATTAATCGGACCGGTATGGCGCCCCTGCTCGTCGTCCTGTACGACGCTTCGCTGGCCGTCATCAAGATCGCCCAGCAGGCGCGGGGGCTGCCCGAGACCGGCGTCGATTTCGCACCGGTGGACTGGGTCAGGGTCGCCGAAGGATTCGGGGTCGGCGCGGAGACCGTCCATACACTGGAAGAAACCCGCAACGCCGTCGCAGGGTGGGTGCGCGACCGCGAAGCGCGTGTCCTGGTCGCCCACGTGGATGAGTCTTTGTACACCGGGTTGAAGTACTGAACGGTATCCCGGGTTCAGATACAAAATAAACGTGGCGCTCCCGGTCCCGTATTTTATATTGTACCCGCCCGTAGGGTTCCGGCCTATGCCTTCCGGAACATCATCCTGAAATCGTACCTTGCAAACAGGGAGTAAGAAGGGACCATGGGGCCCGACTTTACGCTGATTCTTGCCGTGGTACTCGGCCTTTACATGGCCTTTTCCATTGGCGCGAACGACGTGGCGAACGCCATGGGTACCTCAGTGGGCTCCAAGGCGCTCACCATCAAGCAGGCCATCCTCATTGCCGGGGTGCTCGAATTCCTCGGCGCCTTCCTGGTAGGCGGACAGGTCACCAAGACCGTGCGGGGAGGCATTCTCGACCCGCAGATCTCCGCAGCTGCACCCGAACTCGTCGTCTACGGCATGCTCGCGGCGCTAACGGCCGCTGGAACGTGGCTCGTTGTCGCGTCCCGGCTGGGCTGGCCGGTGTCGACTACCCACTCGATCGTGGGCGCCATCGCCGGTTTCGGCATCGTCGCCTTCGGCGTCAGCGTCGTGCAGTGGGATCAACTGATCCAGATCGTGGCTTCCTGGATCGTGTCACCCCTCCTGTCGGGCATCCTGGCCTACCTGATTTTCAGCGCGATAAAGTGGACGATCCTCCGCCATCCGGACCCGGTGCGGCGGACCCGGAAGTGGGCGCCGCTTTACATATTCTGCGTCGTCATCGTGATTTCGCTGGTCACCCTGTTCAAGGGGCTTAAGAATATAGACCTGGATCTTTCCCTGATGGAATCCCTGCTCTGGTCCAGCATCCTGGGCCTCTTCGCGGTGATCGCGGGCCACTATTTACTTGGCATGATCGGTAACCGGAGGGCAGCCGAATCCGAGGATCCGTCCTCTGGCGATGGGCAAATGGCCGTGGTCGAGAAGATGTTTGGCGTGCTCCAGATCATGAGCGCCTGCGCCGTGGCCTTCGCCCACGGTTCCAACGATGTGGCGAACGCCATCGGACCGCTTGCGGCGGTGGTGAATATCAGCCAGTCGGGCGTGGTCAACCCCGAGTCCCAGGTACCCAGCTGGCTCCTGCTGGTCGGCGGCGTCGGCATCGTCATCGGGCTGGCGACCATGGGATACCGCGTCATGGCGACCATCGGGACCAGGATCACGGAACTGACGCCCACCCGGGGCTATGCGGCCGAGTTCGCGGCGGCTGTTACTATTGTCCTGGCCAGCCGCCTCGGCCTGCCCATTTCGACGACCCAGACCCTGGTCGGCGGCGTCATGGGCGTGGGCCTGGCCCAGGGCGTCAAGGCCCTCGACCTGAGCATCCTCGGAAGAATCGCGGCGTCCTGGATCATCACCGTACCCGTCGGCGCCCTGCTGGCAATCGTCTTTTTCTACATTTTCCGGGCCATACTGTAAGCCAGTATCGGGCCCTGGCCGGCCCGTCTTAGACACCGATACCCCGGGCAATTCTTCATGAACGAAACACCCCTGAACGCCATTGAACCGGAAGGCCCGTCCGCTCCGCCCCGACTCAGGTACACCCTCGTTTCCACCGCGCTGATCCTGGGCGCGTACCTGGTGCTGCAAATCGCCGCCACCGTCGCGGCGATGGCCATACTGGGGCTGGACCCCGCGGCGCGCATGGGTGACCTGGTCGCCCTGGGCGTAATCTTCTCCGCCGTACCCTGCACTTTCCTGGTCTTACACGCCCTCGGTCTCGCGCGGGGCGTCGACCCGAAATCCTGGCTGGCTCTTGTTCCGGTCCGTCCCGCGGCCCTGCTTGGCTGGCTGGTTTTCGCCGTTTTGCTGCTGCAACTCGCCGACCTGGTCACGGTCGAACTCGGACGCTCGCCCGTGCCGCCGGTGATGGAAACGATCATGGAAACCACGCGATACACGACGCTGCTCTGGGTCGCGCTCGTGATCGCCGCGCCGGTTTTCGAAGAAGCGCTGTTCCGGGGGTTTATGTTCGAAGGGCTGCGCCGGACGAGGATTGGCGCGTGGGGTACGATCGCGGTCACAACGCTGTTGTGGACGCTGCTGCACGTCGGCCAGTACGACCAGTATTTCCTCGTGCTGATCGCGCTGATCGGCATCCTGCTCGGCTTCGCCCGGGAACGCACCGGTTCGCTTTATGTCCCTCTCGCCATCCATGCGGTCAACAACCTGCTTAGCACCCTGCAGTTGTCGGAGGAACGGGACACGCTCGTCAACGGCCTGTTCTGACGCGGTACGTTGCGGTACTGAAGGGAGGTCGGTTCCGGGGGCGGCCTGGTCTCAGACGCCGAGGGCCTTCTTGTTCTCGGGGGTCAACTTGGTTATCGTGCGCTTGAACTTGTAGTGGCCTTCTTCCGACTTGACGGGTTTGACCAGCAGCACGGTCTGGATCTGCTCTTCCTGGTCCTTGTCGGTCCCCTTGGCCATCTTGGCCGCAAAGCTTCTGTCCTTAGCCATTTTCTCAATCCTCCGCTACGGAGTCCGCGCGTTCCTCGCGGCGACGCGCTATGTCGCAGACCCCTTCCGCCTGTGTTCATGCCAGTTTGTCTTCCGACGAAAATATACGTGGGAGGGAGGTCGAAAACAAGCAAAATGTCTACCGTGTCGTTTCCGGGCCGTCATGCCATGGTATACGGGCTGAAGGCGCGATCGCGACCGGCGCGCCTTCACCGCTTTTCCATAGACATCGGTTTCAATCCGCCGTATCTTGCAACCGATTTTGTGGAGATCGGAGTTGACCACGCGGTCAACTGAATCACGGACGGCGGCGCGCGGCAAACCGGACCCGAGGAGATCGGAGTTGACCATGCAGGCACCGGCATCAAGTACGGCGGCGCGCGGCAAACCGGACCTGAGGAGCCTGACGCTGCCGGAGATCTCGCGGATCGTCGCGGAGATGAACGAACCGGCCTACCGGGCCGGCCAGATCGCCTCGTGGGTATACAAGAAAGCCGTGGGCTCATTCGAGGAAATGTCCAACCTGTCCCGATCGTTCCGGGCCGAACTTTCGGACCGCGCCTGCCTGAACCCGTTGACCGTTGTCCAACGGTCGAAGTCACGCCACGGTCCGACCATGAAGTACCTGTTCGAACTCGGGGACGGCCAGAAGGTGGAGACGGTGTTGATCGGCGGTTCGCGGCGCAACACGCTCTGCATCTCCACGCAGGTGGGATGCGCCATCGGCTGCCGTTTCTGCGCGAGCGGGCTGGAGGGCCTGGCGCGCAACATGACGTCGGCCGAAATCGTCGACCAGGTCGTCCAGGTCAGGAAGCTGGCCGGTGATGACCGTCCCATAAACAACATCGTCGTAATGGGCATGGGGGAGCCGCTCGCCAACTACAGCCAGGTGCTCAGGGCCGTACGGATCATCAACGCCGATTGGGGACTCGGCATCGGCGCCCGCAGAATCACGCTGTCCACCAGCGGCCTCGTTCCCAAGATCTACCAGCTGGCCGACGAGAAGATCCAGTTCGAGTTGTCCGTGTCCCTCCATGCCGCCGACGACCGCACCCGTTCCGAGATCGTCCCCATCAACCGGCGTTATCCCCTCAAGCAGCTCATGAAGGCCTGCCGCCACTACACCGGGGTGACCGACCGGATCATCACCTATGAGTATGTCCTGCTCAAGGGCGTGAACGACCGGTTCCAGGACGCGGAACACCTCGTTCGGCTGCTGAAAAAGGACAAATGCAAGCTGAACCTGATTCCCTATAACCCGGTGCGCGGCCTGCCCTACGAAACCCCCGACGAATACCGCCGGACGGTCTTTGCGGATGCGTTGCGGGCGGGCGGACTGCACTTGACCATGCGGCGGGAACGCGGCAGGGACATCGACGCGGCATGCGGACAACTGCGCCTTGCCGAATCCCGGAAGGCGTAGACAGACGACAGGCCGCGGGAGCGACGGTGGACCAGACGGACCAGGCGGACCCGACGGACCAGGCGGGCCAGACGGACTGGCTGACCGAAGGATCGCCGATGGAACAGGCAACCTCACCCCGGATCCTCGTGATCAGACCCGACCGGGTCGGTGACGTGGTGCTGTCTCTGCCTGTGATCAACGCCCTCCGGCATCGCTGGCCGGAAGCCTACCTCGCCATGATGGTACATCCCTACACCCGGGCCGTGGCCGAAAGAAACCCCGGTCTCGACGCCGTGATTCCAGACAACCCGGATGACGGTCATCGCGGCCCGGCGGGTTTCCTGGAACAGGTGCGGCGCCTCAGGTCCCATCGATTCGACACGGCCCTGATGCTCATGCCGACCATGCGCCATGCCTGGATGCTCTTCCTGGCAGGCATTCCGCGCCGCGTCGGCGTGGGCCGGACGATCTACCAGGCGCTGACCTTTACGCGGTCGATCAGCCGCGACGGTTACGAACTCCTCCGGCACGAATCGGACTACTGTCTGGACCTGGCCCGTGCCTGCGACGCCCGGGAGCCGGGTAGGGGGACCCTGATCGAGGTAAAGGAGCGGGAGCGGATTGAAGCCCGCGCGGTACTGGACTCGCCAGAAGGGATACCCGTCATCGGCATTCATCCCGGTAACGGCGGGAACGCCCCGAACTGGACGGCAGAGCGGTACGGCGCACTGGCAAAATGGTTGCAGGACCGCCATGGCGCGAAGATCGTCGTCACCGGCAGCGCGGAGGAAGACGGTCTCGCCCGGACGATCGTGTCCGCGCTGGACGGCCCCGCCCTTTCCCTTGCGGGGCGGCTTTCGCTGGACGAACTCATCGCGGTGATCGGTGAAATGGATCTCCTGGTGTGCAGCAGCACGGGTCCCATGCACCTGGCGGGCGCGCTGGGCGTCCCCACGGTATCCACCTTCTGCCCGCTGCCCGCGAGGTCGCCGCAGCGGTGGCGGCCCCTGGGCGGACGGGATATAAACCTGCTGCCGCCCGACGGGCAGTGTCCGACCTGCGAACGCGGTCCCCTATGCGACCTTACCGGCATTACCGTGGATATGGTCGTTGAGGCGGTGGGCGAACAACTGGGATAAGCCGCAAGCCGGCCCATTCCTTCCGTTAGAACCCGTACCTTGTGGGCGTGATTCAATGACCCCGTCCGAAACCCCATCCCGCATCCTGGTCATCCGGTTCAGTTCAATGGGCGATATCGTGCTGACCTCGCCGGTTACGCGAGCGGTTCGCAGGATCTGGCCCGACGCGGAAATCGACTTTCTTACGCGTTCGGAATACGTCGGCCTGGCTCGCGCATTGCCCGGCGTAAGCGAGGTGGAGCGCCTGGAACCCGTGAAGGGGCGCCCCCGCCTCATCTCCCGCATACGGCGAAGAAAATACGACCTGGTGATCGACCTGCATGGAAACCTGCGCAGCCGGCTGGTGTCGCTGGCTGGCAACGCGGGGCGGGTCGTCCGGTACGACAAGCGCCGGCTCTCCCGGATGGCCATCGTTCGAAAGCCCGGCGGTACCGCGGTTGTACCCCATACGGTCGACCGCTACCTTGCGACACTCGATCGGCTCGATCCAGTCGGTGCGTCCCATCGTGATGGCGCACAGGGCGCACAAGAAAAGAGGCTGCCGGGACTGAATGTCGACGCCCGGGCGGTGGCGTGCGTGGAGGAACGGCTGGCGGATGCCGGTATCGGCCCTGGGGTCCCGGTACTCGGGGTGGCGCCGGGCGCCTCGCACGGACCGAAACGCTGGCTTCCGGAGCGGTTTGCCCAGGTCGCCGAACACGTGGCGGAATCCCGCGACATGAGGGTGTTGCTTCTTGGCAGCGAGGAGGACCGTACCGTCACAGGCGAGGTGGCCCGCGCCATGAAGAGCCCGGCCGTGGACTGGACCGGGACGACAGACCTCTCGCTGCTTCCCGCGGCCGTGCGGCGATGCGGACTGCTGGTCAGCAACGATTCCGGTCCCATGCACGTGGCTACGGCCGTGGGAACGCCGGTCGTCGGCGTGTTCGGCGCCACACATCCCAGGCTGGGGTTCGCCCCCCTTGGACCGGCGGACGCCGTCGTAACGCTCGACCTTCCCTGCAGTCCCTGCAGCCTGCATGGGAACCGGGCATGCCGCTACGGTACCCATGCGTGCATGGAGGATCTCGAACCACGGCGTGTAATCGAGGAGGCGGAACGACTGATATAGGATTGATGGCGTGATTGAACGCAGATTGTCGGGTCGATGTGCGGCGCTATTCGTCGGAACCGTATTCCAGAAGCGAAAATACAGGGCGGCCGTCCAGACGCTTGCGGCCGTCAAGGAAGGATAATTCGATCAGGAATCCCACGCCGGCCACGATCCCGCCCGCGTCCTCGACCAGCTGGCAGGCCGCCGCCGCCGTTCCCCCCGTGGCCAGCAGGTCGTCTACGATAAGCACGCGATTCCCTGGTCCGACGGCGTCCAGGTGCATTTCGAGGGCGTCCGTGCCGTATTCCAGGTCGTATTCGATCCGACGGGTCTCCGCGGGGAGTTTTCCCGGTTTGCGAAGAGGGACGATACCCATACCCATATGGTAGGCCAGCACCGGCGCCAGGATGAACCCCCGGGCCTCGATGGCGGCCACGAGATCGATGGATTTGTCCGCGTACTCTGTGACGAAACGATCCACCGCCATACGAAACGCGGACGGATCCTTGAAGAGCGTGGTCACGTCCTTGAAGTTGATCCCGGGAATGGGAAAATCGGGGACGTTGCGGATCTTCTGCTTGAGTGCTTCCAAATTCACACCTCGATTCTGAAAAAAGGCCTGGCGGGACAACTATCACACCAGCATTCTTCGGGTGGCGCATGGGCCCGGACGATTCGATCCAGGACCGTGATCTACTGGTCGCATATAGATCGGTAGATTGTTACCTTCAGCGGTCGAATTCCCGCGTCCAGTTCTGCACGATGGTCAGAACGGGCTGTGCTTCTTCGGCGTTGGTTACGAGGATGAACTTTTCCCCATCGGGGGTTACGTCGTAACCGGAAAATCGCAGGTTCTCGGCACCGGACCGGAGCCCGTCGAAGAGCGCTTCAGGCTGGCCGAATCGAAACCCGGAGCCCTCCAGGAGAGGAACCGCCATCATCCGGTTGTCTTCTACGTAGAACAGTTCTTTTCCCGTCGGACTCCAGTGGGGAGTCCAGCCACCGTTGACCGACACTTGCCATTTCCCCAATCCAGAGGGGAACCGGGTCACGTACACTTCCGGACTGCCACCCTGGTCCGACACGTGTGCCAGATACCGGCTGTCCGGTGAAAGTGCCGCCTGCCATACCCGGGTATGTTCCTCCTCAAATTCCTCCGGCTCGGCATCCGGTTCCGTCGAAACGTATTGTATCTTCATCCCATTGGAGTAAACCAGGTATTTCCCATCCCTGGACAGAATCGGCGCCCATCCTTTCAGAGTATCGGCGGTGAAAGGCGCCATACCGTCCATCACCTCGAGATCCATGCGAACGAGGAGTCCCTGGCGTCGAAAACGGCCCTGATTCAAGCGCGGCGAAACCGCGAATACAACCGATTCACCGTCGGGTGTGAAGGTCACTTTGCTGTAATCCCAGTCGGCGAAGGTAAGCCGGCTTCCGGCGCCGCTTGTGAGGTCGTATTGCCACAGCGCTCCCTGGCCGTCTGCCACGCTTTCCACCACGACTCGACCTTCGCCGGGTGACAGGACCGGCTGGCCGATCCAGTCCTGCGAATTGCCGATGACCCGGTCGATTCGACCGCTGCGGTCCACCAGGGTCAGTTGCTGTGGGGACCGAAGTGACTGCCGGTACACCATGACGCCGTCATCGGAAAGGCTAACCGTATTGACGTGTCGGACGATTGGAAAAGCTTCGCCAGTCAGTTCCCCGGATTGGGGCGAAAAGGGTACGGCCCACAGGTCTCCATCGGCCTGCGCCGATTCCCTGTAGAACAACAGGTAGCCGGCCGCATATCCGGCAAGGGTAAGAAACTCGCCTTCAAGGGGCAGCGTGCGCTGCCCGCCGCCCGGAGATTCCGCTACTATACGGGATGAAACGATGTGCGCCGCGGATATGGCCTGATTCAGATCCGGGTTTCCCCGGTACTTTTCACTCAGAACGGCGATCTCTTCCATATCGTCGGATGTCCGAGCCACCGCGTACAGCCGCAGGTTATATTCGGCCAGGCTGACAGGCGTCAGGTACCCCAATTCGGATCCTTCGATGTCCGGTCTC